>JASHRH010000390.1 GCA_030037475.1 Acidobacteriaceae bacterium | reverse complement strand
TGACGGCGAGCAGGAAGACGGCGGTCATGAGCAGGCCGAGGACGGAGACGGCCGTGGCCCAGGTGACGAGCGGGAACGATCCTTTGAAGATGAGGAACTCACCGGGGAAGCCGTTGAGTCCAGGCAGGCCGAGCGAGGCGAAGATCGCGATGCCCATCAGTCCGGAGAAGACGGGGACCACTTTGCGCAGGCCGCCGAAGTCGTGGATGCCGCGGGAGCCGGCGCGGCGCTCCAGCAGCGTGAGGAACCAGAAAAGCGCGGCGGCAGTGAGGGCGTGACTGAAGATCTGGAGCAGGACGCCGGTGAGGGCAGCGGATTTTTCCTGGGCGAGGCTCGCGTCGGCTCCGATGAATTTGGCTGCCACGCAGACGCCGAGAATGCAGTAACCGAGGTGATTGACGGACGAGTAAGCGAAGGTGCGCTTCAGATCCTTCTGCGCCCAGGCGGCGAAGGCGGGCAGGACGATGGTGGCGACGGCGAGCCAGAGGAGCGGCGTCAGCATGCGCTGCATTTCCTGCGGGAAGATGGGGAGCAGAATGCGCAGGAAGCCGTAGATGCCCATCTTGGACATGGCGCCGGTGAGAAGCATGGTGGTTTCGCTGGGCGCCTCAGCGTAGGTGGCGGGCAGCCAGGTGTGGAAGGGGACGACGGGCGTCTTGACGGCGAATCCGAGGAACGCGGCCCAGAAGAGTGCGGCGCCGATGGCCTGCGGGCTCAGGCCCCAGTGAAGATTCTGCGCGAAAGCCAGGGTGATTTTGTCAGACTGCGCCAAGCGGGCGAGATCGACGAAATCGAAGGTGCCGGTGGCGAGATAGAGCGCCAGGAAGGCGAGCAGCAGCGCGATGCTGCCGACCATGGTGTAGAGGAAGAACTGCGTGGAGGCGCGGTTGCGATGGGGACCTCCCCAGAGGCGGACGAGGAAAAAGGCGGGGATGAGGCTGAGCTCCCAAAAGATGAACCAGTGAACGAAGTTCAGGGCCGTAAAGGTGCCGAAGAGGCCACATTCGAGGAAGAGGACGAGGGCGAAGTAGAGACGTCCGTGCTTCTCGTTGTTCCATGAAGCGGCCAGCGACATGAGGACGACGATGGCGGAGAGGACGAGCATGAGGACGCCAAGGCCGTCCACGCCGACGTGGTAGGCCATGCCGAGGGAAGGCGCCCAGTTGAGGAAGACTTCGTATTGGAATCCGGAAGCCGCGGGATTGAAGCCGTGCCAGATCCAGAGAGCATTGCCGAGAGAACAAAGCGCAACGAGCAGGGCCAGAGCCCGAGCCACCTGTCGCGCACGGCCCAGGAACAGGATCAGCAGTCCGCCAAAAAGGGGCAGGAATGTGAGCTCGGTGAGTGTCATCCGCGGTGCCCCCAGAGCAGCAGCGCGGCGAAGACGACTAGGGCGCCGGCGATGACGCGGAGATAAGTCTGGACGCGGCCGTTTTGTACGGCGGCGATGAGGCGTCCGCCGACGTTCAATTCGCGGCAGCCGAGATCGAAGCCGCCATTGACGACGAAGCGGTCGATGCCGGAGTCGAACCAGCCGAGGCCGGTGACGATCCAGGAGATGAGGTTCACGACACCGCCGAAGATCCAGCGATCGAGAAACGCGGAAAAGGCCGAGGCGAAACGGGCGAGCAGGAGAATGGTGTAGCCGTAGAACTCATCGACGTAGAGGCGATGCGCGAGCGCGTGGAAGACGGCCGGGATGCGGCGTCCGAGCGCGTCGGGATCGGTGGCGCGGACAATGGGCCTGCGGCCGTAGAACCACCAGCCGAGGAGGAGTCCGGCGAAAACCAGCAGCGAGGAGTCGATCATCAGCGCGATCAGGCCTGGCTCCATGAAGCCGGTCATGCTGAAGGCCGGGGGCGTCGCGGACAGGAAGGACTGGAACCAGGGCCAGGCAGGCGTGCCGACGAATCCAAGGAAGACGGCAAAGACCGCGAGCAGGACGAGCGGGATCGTCATCACGGAGGGGCTTTCGTGCGGATGGACGATGACGCACTGCTCGGGCGGACGCGGCGATTCGAATTCGCCGGTGGCTTCGGGCGCGCGTTGCGGGCCGAAGAAGACGTAGAAAACCTGGCGGGTCATGTAAAACGCGGTGAGCAGGGCACCGATGGCGCCGAGATAATACGGTCCGAGGGAAAGTCCCCAGGCGTGGGCGTGCTCAAGGATGGCGTCCTTGCTCCAGAAGCCGGCGAAGAGCGGGAATCCGCAAAGCGCCAGCATGGCGGCGGCGTAAGTGAGGAAGGTGATGGGCATGAAGCGGCGCAGGCCGCCCATGTTGCGGATGTCCTGCTCTTCGGAACAGCCGTGGATGACGGAACCAGCGCCGAGGAAGAGCAGCGATTTGAAGAAGGCGTGGGTGATGAGGTGGAAGATGCCCACGGCGACGCCGCCGACGCCGAGGCCGAGCATCATGTAGCCAAGCTGCGAGACAGTGGAGTAGGCGAGGATGCGCTTGATGTCGTTCTGCGCGACCGCGATGCAGGCGGCGAAGACGGCGGTGATGGCGCCGACCCAGGCGATCACGGCGAGCGTAGTGTGATCGAGCAGTGGGTAGACGCGCGCCATGAGATACACGCCAGCGGCGACCATGGTGGCGGCGTGAATGAGGGCGCTGACGGGCGTGGGGCCTTCCATGGCGTCGGGCAGCCAGACGTGCAGTGGAACCTGGCCGGATTTGCCGACGGCTCCGCAGAAGATGAGCAGGCCGATGCCGGTTGAGACCGCCATGCCAGCCGCGGTGAGATGCGCGCCCATCGCAGAGACGGCGGAGGATTCGAGGCAGCCGGCGCCGTTGCTGTAGAAGAGCAGCGTGCTGGTCTGCGCGTAGAGCCAGACCGTGCCAAGGAGCAGGCCGAGATCGCCGACGCGCGTGACGACGAAGGCCTTGACGGCGGCAGCAGCGGCGGCGGGGCGGTGGAACCAGAAGCCGATGAGCAGGTACGAGGTGAGGCCGACCACTTCCCAGCCCATGAAGAGGAGCAGCAGGCTGTTGGCGATGACGACGCCGAGCATGGCTCCGGCAAAGAGCGAGAGGAAGGTGAAGAAGCGGGTGAAGTTGTCGTCGT
>JASHRH010000389.1 GCA_030037475.1 Acidobacteriaceae bacterium | reverse complement strand
CCCGCCCGGCATCGCCGCCGCGCTCTTCACTTCGACCGCCTCCGGCATCGTGCCGTTGACGGGTCTTACCACCTCCGCAGCCTCGACCGCGTTCCTGTGCGCCGACGGCAGTTGGTCCGATCCGGTCGCTAGCGCTCAGGGGTATACACTGTACGCTGGTAGTGTGTCGTACAACGGCTCGGGCTCCTCAGTCACCGTTGACTTTGATAATGAATTTCCGACTTCATTTGTCGCTGCGGTGACTGAGTGTTCCGTTGGCGGCTACTCCGCAGGCGTGAGCGGCGGCACGGTCGCAGGTCTTACTCTCGCTACAAGTGAGCTCGAAGGAACTGCGATGACAATCTACTGGATGGCTGTTGGGTACTGAGTCATGGGACTATCACCCACTCTCGCCGGTAATCTTTGGCCGTACAACCAAGCGAATTTGCAATTCAGCGTCGCAAGCGGCCAAACGACGCTCTTCACCAGCGACGGAACGTTCACTCCGGCAGCGTACATGACGACAGCGTCGGTGTTCGCAATCAACGGAGGCGACAGTGGCGTCTGCGAGGGCAACAGCAGCGACGGCGCCACGCCCGGAGCAGGTGGTTCCGGAGGCTGCGTAGCGATATGTACCGGCGTCACGCTTTCAGATTTTGATGCCAAATGGACCATCACCGTAGGCGCGGGAGGCGCAACCGCGACGGAAGCCGGCACGCAAAATAACGGTACGTATTCTTCACTGTATATATCATCTACCGTGCTCCTAGCATTCAACATTTTCGGCGACGATGCAGTCTGGACCGTGGGGGATTACGGCGGTAACACATTCGGCACGATGAATGACTTCGACAATGAGTCCGGCGCGGGGTCGGATGGATCCGCGCATAAAGATGGCTACCCGGGTGTAGGGAACTCTATCGTAGGCTCTGGCGGCGGCGGTGGCATCGGCTACTCGACAGCCTACGGGGCGGCGGGTGTCGGCGGCGCAAGCGGAGGTCCCTACGGCGGCACCGGAGGGAACGGCGGAGCAACTTTCAATGCGTCCGGCACCGCAGCGACGGACTATGGCGCGGGAGGCGGCGGCAACGCTGCGTCAGCTTCCGGCACACCGGGCAACGGAGGCGCCGGAAGCAGCGGCATTGTAGGCATCATCACGTCCGTCGAATCTCCCTCCTCGTACAACATCTACCGCAACGGGACTTTGGTCGCGAGCACGGTAAACCAGACCTACTCGGACCCCAACCTCACGCCCGGCACGTACCAGTATGAAGTCGTCGCGGTTATCAACGATACCGAGACCGACGCCTCAAACATCGTCACGCTCATCGTCGGGCAGCCGTACAACCCCGAATCCGGCGTCCTGTTCGACTACCCGATCTTTGAAGCGCTAGATCAAGCGCAGCTCGCAGGCGCGGAGCTCTATTTCTACGAGACCGATACATTGACGCAGCAGGTCGTCTACGCGGACAAAGCGCTCGAGGTGCCACTGTCGCAGCCCGTACAGGCGGATGCGGCGGGACGTTTCCCGGCGGTATATTTGAACCCCAATACGGGTGATGACTACCGCGTGCAACTGTACGACTACGAAGGTTCGCTACTGAGTGATGTCGATCCGTATCCGGTACCGTGGGGCGCGACGGCAGTTGCGGCGCTCGCGCTCGCGACGCCGATCCAGGAATTCAGCGCTACCACTTCCGGTGTCGTGCCAGGGAGTGGTGGCGGGACGAGCTCCTACATGCGTGCGGATGGCAATTGGGATCAACCGCCGGGCACACAGACGACGCCACTCTTCAGCTCGACAGCATCCGGGCTCGTGCCTGCGAGTACAGGTGACTCGACGGACTTCTTGAACGCGGCCGGCAACTGGGAACCTCCCTTCTCGGGCGGTCTAACCATCCTCGCGGGCAGCATCACATATACGGGGACGGGCGCTAAGTTTGTGATACCGTTGACTCCGGCGTTTCCGACGGCGTGCTTGGCGGTCAAGACTTCTAGCAGCAAGGGGGGCTACAATGCAGCAGTATCGGCGGTCAGCACGACAGGATTCACACTCGACACGACGTACCTCGAAGGGACGCCGTGTACGATCTACTGGATTGCGTTCGGCAACTGATCCGCAGAAGAATCGGCTTTACGCGTGGGAGAGCGATTGGGTTTGGTGGAACCTGAATATTCAAGACCTTTCAACGCTGCGGGAAGTCATTCGCGCGGCGTGTCGTCTCTGGCAAGTTCCGCAGCCGAAGGTGACGCAGCACAAGAAACGATCCCTCTCGTGGTGCATCCCAAGCGAGAGCCGAATATCCCTCCAGGGAATAGGTCCCCACAACGGCGGCGGCAAAAACATCGAGGTTGCGCTCCACGAGGCGGCGCACCAGATTGTCTATCACCGCTTCGGGGAAGCTCCGCAAGATCACGGCCCGACGTTCCTGGGCGTTCTGCTTCAATTGCTTGAGTACTTCGGCGTAGCGCCGCGGACAGCCCTGGAGGCGACAGCGCGGCACCACGGCTTGAGATGGCGTCAAGTCAGGGCGCCCCGGGGGCGCGCGACCCGCGACTGAGCGGCGCCCCAGCCGCCTCGAGCTCTTCCTGTAGCAGCGCCAGAGCGCGCCATGCGAGCTTGGCGCTGTGCCGCGCTCCATCGGTGTCGATCGTTCCGCGCTCGCAACCGTGCCTCAGGAGGCAATCCCAGTGGTCACTCGACTTGCCGCGCGACCAGACTAGCGGCTGTCCAGGATTGTGCTGATCGTTTCCCGCGCGGCTGACTTCTGCCACCGCCGCTATAGCATCGGGGAAATAGTCCAGGACGCCAGTTCCGATCGGAATCGCCTTGCGGGCCTTAGCGTTGTTTGGAAGGCTCATGGTATATGCTCTCGGAGTGTATCTCGCACAGCCTCGGTCGGCAGTGCGCCTATAACTTCGACATCGTCGTAATACTCTAAGAATTCGTGGCCACACAGTAGCCCTGTCAGCACCTCGAGCCGCGCGCCGCGCGAATGCCACCACCCTTCCAGCAGCAGGATCCCCTGCACCTGATCCGCCACCACCTTCACGTCGCGGCTCAACAAATCTCCCCACGTGTGTCCATTGATCTTCCCATCTACTAGATTGCCTTCCTTTGAGGCTAGAGACGCTGCGGCTATCTGCGGATCGTCTAGCTCGGCCGGGGACACAACTAGAATTCCAGCGCGCCGCGCGATCTGAGCTGCGCGCTGAAATAGAGGAATGTTGAACTGCGGGTAGCCCGTCATGGGGCCGCAAAGGTAGTACACTTTCGGACTAGCCATACACGTCTCCGTTCACGGCTATCTTGGTATCTTCGTAGGGCGCTACAATCCGGCGTTGGAATTCTGCTTTCGCGCTCTCGAGCGCGCCGATCACATCGTTGAGAATTTGGTATGACAAGCCGCCGCGCCTGTCCGAAGCTTGCGCCACATAGTCGCTGATGATGCACGTCAATGCGAAGTTGAGCTCACCGGCGGTCTGCGCGCCGCGCTCTATAACGCTGTGACGCGCCTCTTGTGTGATGTATGGCATGTTAGATCCTGTACTTCCCATCGATGTAGATGATGATCTGGCGCTTGCCGTTCTCGAGTATGAGGCAGTCCGCGTTGAGCCAGCCGGAGGGCCCGTGGTTGTACTCGAGCCGCAACAGCGTGCTAGTGCCAACCTGATAGCATCCTTCGTCAATACCAGGCGCGTGAGAATGGCCGATCACGGACTTGACGCCGACGCGCCGCAGATTCTTGCGGCTACCCCGCGCCCCGTTGGGTCCGATGTCGCCGTGCATCCCGACTTCTATGCCGGCTATGCGGTAGGAATCGTCACGGCAGAGCGCAACAACGCGCTCGTTATTCCGGCGCTGAATCAGCAGCGTGAACGGATCGGGATAGCTCACCCCGGCCGCGGTCATCTTTGAGTTGTTCAGCATCGCGCGCGATACTTCCAGGTAGAAGTCCGCATTCTCTGCTGAGAGTGCGCGCCAGTCCGTGCGCTTTATTCACCGCGCCAGCATATCGTCGTGGTTGCTTGGTACGACTACCGATGTAGTTCCTTCTGGTGTATGCCGCATCACGTAGTCTATCGCGCGGTAAACTTCGGCGCGCACATCGCCGCGGCCGGCCTTTGCTTTCGTTTGGTTGATGAAGGGATTTCCCTCGTGGTGAGGCGTGCAGCTGTACGAGTCCAACGTGTCGTTCCACACGAGCGTTTGCGGCTTGGTGAGCTGCACCAGCGACACGCGAGCTTTCTCTACCTTCGGATCGATGAAGCCGACGTGCAAGTCCCCCATCACGAGTCCGGCTGCCGGCGCAGCGTTCGCCCACCCATCCGCAAAGTACGTGCGACTCAAGTCCGTACAGGACTTGCTGTCTGAATGATAGTGCAGATGGCGGATGTGGAAGCGCTTCGCGCTCTCCGTCTCAACCAGCACCGCGCTGTATGAGTGG
>JASHRH010000388.1 GCA_030037475.1 Acidobacteriaceae bacterium | reverse complement strand
TACACGCTCATCTTTTCCTTGATGGCGCGTTCCATGCGCACCAGGCCGATGCGGAACTGGTTCTCCATCAGCTCGCCTACGGCGCGCACACGCCGGTTGCCGAGGTGATCGATGTCGTCCACCATGCCGATGTTGCGGCGCAGCTTCAGCAGGTAGCGGATGGTCGCGTAGAAGTCCTCGGGCGTCAGCGTGCGGTGGTCGAGCGACGTCGCGTCCTGGTTCTCGTACAGCTTGATGTTGAACTTCAGCCGTCCCACGCGCGAGAAGTCGTACTTGCGCGGATCGAAGAACATGCCCTCGAAAAGCGCCGTCGCCGTATCCAGCGTCGGCGGATCGCCTGGCCGCAGCTTGCGGTAGATCTCGATCAGCGCCTCTTCCGGCTTGCGCACGGAGTCGCGGCGCAGCGTGTTGGTGATCACGTTGCCCACGTCGTCGCGCTCGGGGAAAAACACCTCAAGGGAAGCAATGCCCGCTTCCACCAGCTTGTGCAGCTTATCGGCGGTGAGTTCCTGATTCGCCTCCATCAGCACTTCGCCGGTCGAAGTGTCCACCACGTCGGCCGCGGTCATGGCGCCGTCCAGTTCCACTTGTTCCACTTCGACCTGGGAGATCTTAGCCCCGCGCAGCGCCTTCAGGATCGACGGTGTGATCTTGCGCCCGGAGTGCGCGATCTCCTCGCCCCGATGCACGATGGCATGCGCCGGCTTCGCGCCCAGCAGGTGCGTGGACTTCTCCGCGTTCTCGTCCAGCGTCCAGAAAATTTTGCCGTCCTTCACCGCGATGCGGTCCACGGTGTAGAACGTGCGCAGGATCTCCTCGTCGCTCCTGAGCCCCAGCGCGCGCAGGAAAATCGTTCCCAGGAACTTGCGCTTGCGGTCGATGCGCACGTAGAGCGTGTTCTTCTGGTCGTACTCGAACTCCACCCACGAGCCGCGGTACGGAATGATCTTGCCGAGGAAGTAAGTGCGGTTGTTCGCCGTCTCAAAGAAGACGCCCGGCGAGCGATGCAGCTGCGAGACGATGACGCGCTCGGTTCCGTTCACGATGAACGTGCCGTTCTGCGTCATCAGCGGAATGTCCCCGAAGAAGACTTCCTGCTCCTTGATGTCGCGGATCGACTTCGCGCCCGTCTCCGGGTCCTTGTCGTAGATCGTCAGCCTCACCGTGACCTTCAGCGGCGCGGAGAAGGTCATGCCCCGCTCCTCGCACTCCTGCTGGTCGTATTTCAGCTGCAGACCCACCGGGTCGCCGCACTTGTTGCAGAAGTCGGGTGTGTTCTTGTTGTACGTGCCGCACTTCTGGCAAAGCACGTCGCCGGGATGGAATGGATCGGTGATCACCATGGCGCCGCAATGCACGCAGGTCGTACGCAGGTGGTGCAGCCCCTTCAGGTGTCCGCACTTGCACTCCCAGTTGCCGATCGAATAATCCACAAAGTCCAGCTGCGATATATTCCGGAAGTCAGCGATGGGAAAAACCGACGTGAAGACGGACTGCAGGCCGGAGTCGTCGCGCTCCGAGGGCAGCTTGTCCATCTGCAGAAACCGCTCATAGGAGCGGCGCTGCACTTCGATCAGGTTCGGAATCCGGATGGCCGTGGGGATTTTGGAAAAATCGAGTCGGCTGCGAACGGCGCGGTTCTCGTTGGGCATTCTTTACTCCTCAGGACCCGTGGCGCGAGGAAGAAGAAGCGGGCCGTCCGGGTCACGCGGCGCGCTCGGTTTCGTGGGTCCTGCTGCGCCCGGCATTCCCGCCTCGTTCGGGAATCGCCCGGCGCGTCCTTCTCTGGTTACGGCAGCGCAAAATCCGATGCGCGGTGCCGATTTTCACTTGCGCAGCAGCCGGTCGCGGAGTTACGCTTCCGCTTTGCTCGAACCGTTCCGCGGGAAAATCCCGCTCGGTGCGGTTCGCTGGATCAGCGCGGCCCTGGCGGCGAAGCCACAGCGCCGGGGATGTGGAAAGGAGCCGGGAAAGGCGGAAAAAGCGGAAAACGCCCGCGGAGACAGCATCTCCCACGAGCGCCACAACCGAATTGTGCACTGATCTGTGACAGAATGTTCGTAATTCCCGCCGCCTTCAAGCCCTGCGTCCGCGCCGCCCTGCACTCATCTTCCTGTCGCACTCGCAAGCCCGCCGCCTGACCTGCGTGTGTGCCGGCAACATTTGCCGGAAAATCGTCAGCGTCCTTCCCTTTTTATCCGTGCGCGTGAAATGCCCTGCCCATCGCTGATGCAAGGCCGGAGCTCACGGTTTGTTTTATGTTCGGGAGGACAAAAATACGCCCCGATTTCGGCAAACAGGATGGCAGCCGAGCGGAACGCACAAAAATCATCATAGCGCGTTCCGCTTTGGCATGCAAGTTGCTGGCCGAAGCCAGAATTACTTCACTTCAATGGTGGCGACGCCGTCGAACTTCTTTCTGATCGCCTCGGCGTCTTCCTTGCTGATGTTTTCCTTCAGCGTCTTCGGAGCGCCGTCCACCAGGTCCTTGGCTTCCTTCAGGCCCAGCGAGGTAACCTCGCGTACGGCCTTGATGGTGTTGATTTTATTCGCGCCGGCATCCTTCAGGACGACGGTGAACTCGGTCTGCTCGACTGCTGCCGGAGCCGCCGCGCCCGCACCAGCTCCCGCCCCGGCAACGACCACCGGAGCCGCCGCTGCGGCCGAGACACCAAGACGCTCTTCGAGTTTCTTGACCAGGGCCGCTGCGTCCAGCAGGGTCAGCCCCACAATTTGATCTTCCAACTGCTGTAAATCCGCCATTGTTCTTCTCCACGTAAGTCTGAATTTTTACCCACCGGCCGGCCTTCGCCCGCCGGTTGCCGCCCCGCCGCCCCGAGGTTTCCGATGTGCCCCAGACCAGGCACCCCTCAGGCCCGCATTGCAGCGAATCTCTAAAACCACCCACCGGAAGCCCGGCTTTTAGCTGTCAGCTTTTAGCCCCAGCCTGCCCTACGAACAATGCCGCAGCTAAGGGCCAGAAGCTAACAGCTAAGAGCTAACCGCCGCTCCTGCAAACTTCTGCTTCTCCACGCCCTGACCCAGCACCACCGCCAGATCGCGTCCCGTGGCGTTGATCACCGTCGCCAGCCGCTGCGCCGGAGCGTTGATGAGGAAGAGCAGCTTCGAGAAGATTTCTTCCCTGCCCGGCATCGTCGCCAGCGCCTTCACTTCCTCGACGTTGATCACTTTGCCATCGACGATGCCCAGCTTGAAGGTGAACTCCGCGTTCTCCGCCACCCAAGTGGAGAGCGCCTTGGCCAGCGCCACTGGGTCGCCGCTGGTATATGCCACCGACGAAACGCCCTTCAGCCCCTGCAGAGCCGCTTCGATCTTCGATCCCTTCGCCGCGCGCGAAGCCAGCGTGTTCTTCAGCACGCGATAGCGTCCGCCTACCGCGCGCACCGTCTTGCGCAGCTCGAAGTCCTGGGCCACGGTCAGCTTCGTGAATGTGCCGACGATCGCGCTGGTTGAATTCTCCAGCTCTTTGGCCAGCTCGCCGACCTTCTCCGCCTTTTTCTGCCTGCTCAATGCCATAACGTTAGCCTTTAGCTGCCAGCCATTCGCGGCTGGTTCAAATTCTGTTGTCCCGCCGGAGCCATCAGGGCCGACTACTGACTACTGACTACTGTCTCCTGACTCCTGCTTTACGCCTTCGCCGCCGACTCCGCCACTGCGTGGTCCAGCGCAATCCCCGGGCCCATCGTCGAGCTGATGGTGATGCCCTTGATGTACTTGCCTTTCGCCGCCGAGGGCTTCGCGCGCACCACGCTGGTGATCACCGTGATCGCGTTCTCCACCAGCTTCTCCGGCGGAAACGAAATCTTGCCCACCGGCACGTGCACCAGCGCCGTCTTGTCGGTGCGGAACTCTACCTTGCCGGCCTTGATCTCGCGAATCGCCGCGGTCACGTCGTTGGTCACCGTGCCCGTCTTCGGATTCGGCATCAGCCCGCGCGGTCCCAGCACCTTACCCAGCCGGCCCACGGACTTCATCATGTCCGGCGTGGCGATCAGCGCGTCGAAGTCGGTCCAGTTCTCTTTCTGGATCTTCTCCACCAGCTCGTCGCCGCCCACGATGTCCGCGCCCGCCGCTTCGGCTTCGC
>JASHRH010000387.1 GCA_030037475.1 Acidobacteriaceae bacterium | reverse complement strand
TTGTGGATGCCTTTGTGGGACTGGGCACGGAAGGTACGGCGACGCTGCGCGCGGTAGCCCCGGGCGTGGCGGAGGCGCTGATTACCACGGCGGCCGGGCTGCTGGTGGCGATTCCCGCGGTGATCGCGTACAACCAGTTCACGGCGAGCTGCCGGGATTTTGCAGCGCGCATGGACGACTTTGCCCGCGAGCTGCTGAACAGCATGGAGGAAGCGGCGCTCGAGCCGCACCAGGATCCGGGCGAAAGGGGAACGGCGCGTGGCGTTCACCACTAGAGGCGGGCATACCCAGACCGCGCTGGCGGAGATCAATATCACGCCGCTGGTGGACGTAGTGCTGGTGCTGCTGGTCATCTTCATGCTGACCGCGCCGGTGCTGCAGTCGGGCATTCAGGTAAACGTGCCGCAGACGAAGACGGTGCGCGAGATCACGCAGCAGCGCACGGTGGTGACGATCGACAAGGATCAGCAGGTCTATCTGAACGACAAGCTGATCAACCTGAACGATCTGCCGAGTTTGCTGCGAGCGCAGAGCTCGGATACGACGCACGAGACGATTTATCTGCGGGCCGATGCGAAGGTCTCGTGGGGCGCGATGGCGACCGTGATGGATGCGGTGAAGTCATCGGGGATCACGAACGTGAGCGTGGTGACCCAGCCGATTTCGGGGAAGTAGCGATCAGTTGTCAATAGCGAGTCAGCGACTTAGCAGATTGGCGAGTTAGCGGCTGAGTTGCGCGCCGATTTCATTCCCACATTGGCCAGGAAGGATACACTGCTTCCCATCGGGCAGAAGGGACAGCGTATGCGTGCGCGGGCTGCCTGCGACGAGCGCAGCGAGTTGGCGAGCGAGTTAGCAGGTCAGCGGGTTAGCGGAGCGATGCGTGCAGGTGCGCAGATGGCGACAAACCACACCCGTTTGGACTGCAACTGTGGCCGACGACGGGAGCGTATGATGCCGGGGCGCGGTCGAAACTGAGCACTGCGGCCCACTCGCTCTTGCGCGACTCCTGCCAGATGACCGTGCCTCCGAGGAAGCGGGCGATCAGGGCCGGGGGCAAGTCGCGGTGATAGTCGAAATAGCGCTTGTCGAGCCGTGCACCCATGCGGCCGAGGCGGAAGGGCAGGAGGTCCGGATCGTATTTCGTGGAAAAAACCAGAGCAACGTTCCAGGTGGTGGGGAGCTGAGCCGCTCGAAGGATCTGCGGAACGGAGAAGTCGTCGATCTCCACGACCGGGACGGGGTAATTGACATAGCCGAGTTCCGGCTTGCGCAGCTCGTCGGTGGCCGGCCACGCGGTGAGCACCGTGGCGTGGGGGAAACGGGCGACGATCTGCTGGATGGCCGCCTGCTGGAGCTGGATCGTGGCGACGTATTCGAGGTTGTCCTCGGGGGCAAAGCGATACGGGGGATTGATGAAAAGAGCGGCGACAAAAGCCGCGGCGCTGAGGGCGACCAGCGCGGTCCATTCGCGGAGGCGGCGGCGGAAGGTGCTGACGGCCAGCAGCAGCACGAGCGGATACAGTGGCAGGAGATAACGAGTGAGGACAGCGCCGCCGAGGATCGAGAAAAGCACGACATTCGCGGCGATGGTGACATAGAGAATCGCCTGATGCGCGACCGGGATGGGCTGGCGCGGCCGGCTGGCCGAGGCAGCAGCCTGATGGGCTCGTTCCTGTTCGAGCACGGGCGGCAGCAGCAGGCAGCCAAGCATGAGCAGGACAGGGACGAAGAGATTCATGTGCACGGTGAGGTGCATCATGCGATAGCTGAAGACCAGGAGGACACGCTTCGGCGCGAGCGTGGAGATGACGTTGTAGCGGAGGTATTGCGGGTTGCCGAAGATGTAGCCGGTGCGGCTCCAGTGATACGCGTACCAGCCAGCGAGCGGGAGCACGGGCAGGAGAAGCGCCGCCACGGTACGGATGCGGCTGCAATTCCCGAGATGATGTGACCTTTTTCGCTCCAGTCCAGGGTCGCCGCTCCCTGATGGTCGCGTCGACCTGAGTGAGGTGGCTTCGGGACGCGGTAACTCAGGAATTGCGCGCGGCCGGGAGCGTAGCTGCCAGCTCTCCCAGACCGCCAGCGCGACCGGGGTGACGATGGCGGTTTCCTTGGAGAGCGCGGCCAGAATGAAGCAGAGCACGGCAGACCAGATTTTCTCTTCCAGCAGAAAGGCGAGCGCCCAAAGCGTGGCGGCGGCGGCAAAGAGGTCCGCCTGGGCCAGCGAGCTCTGCGCGAAGAAGACGGGGTAGAGAGCCGTGAGGAGAACGGTGGCCGCGGCAACAGAGGTTTTTCCGGTGGCAACGACGGCGATACGCCACACCGCGGTGAGGGCCGCGGCAGCGATGAGACACATGGCGATGCGCGTGACAACCGGCGTGAAATGGAAGAGTTTCCACCACAGCGCCAGATAGAGGGACGGCAGAGGGGGATGGGCGTTGGAGAGCGTCGAGAACGGGATCAGCGTGCCGGTGCGGAAAAAATCGTATGCGGCGGGGATGTAGTAGCCGGCTTCGTCCCAGTAATAGGGGAGGTGAAGCAGGGGCGCGTGGGCCGCCAGCACGGCCGCAAAGCTCAGGAGCAGGACAACCCAGAGGGAGATGCGTCGGTCCGGTGCAGGCCGGTTTACGCTCATGGAACCTTAGTGGACCGGACCCCGGGGAAGAACCTGCGGCTCGAGTGCGAGGGCGCCGAAGGTCTGCTCGTACTGCGCGAGGTTCTGGCCGAGGATGTTCCACAGAGCCTTGGCCTGCTGCGGGCTGAGGTACACGCCGGTGGAGTTCTGGACGCTAACCTGCTCGGGCGTTTCCTGATGAATGCGGCCGAAGACCAGGAAAAAATCCCAGACACTCACCCGAACCTGCACGCTGTTGGAGTAGATCTCGCGATAGTCGGGCGTCTGGGAGAGATTGATTTTGGGCTGCGGATGCGAAGGATTCATGATCACCACAAGAGTATCGCATCGCGCCGTGGAAGGAGGAAAAGCGAAGCTCAGGGCGAGAGGCTGCGCGAGGCGGCCTGTAGCCAGGACGCCGGCGCTCCTGCCGTCGCAGGCCTGAATGCAGCCGGAACCCAGGGCATTTGCGATCGGCCGCGCTGCGCCGCGGGAGCGTTCACGATATCATGGGCCGCATATCTCCCCAGGAGAGATTCCTCATGAAGCTTGCCGGCTTCGGACTGCTGGTGTCGGGCTGGATCCTCGCCGTACTGGCACTGGTCCTGCTCCCCTCGCCGGGAGAACGCACCGCGTTCGTCGTGGCGGCGTTCGCCGTGGAAGGCCTTGGGATGGGGCTGGAAATGCGCGCGCAACGCGAAAGCGCTGGAGGAAGCCAGTGAATTCGTTTTCCGATC
>JASHRH010000386.1 GCA_030037475.1 Acidobacteriaceae bacterium | reverse complement strand
AAGAGCTTCATGTGGGCTTCGTTGAGGCGGCCGGTGGCGGCGAGGGCGACAACTTCCGGCAGGCTGCCAAGGAGCATGTCCGCGTTGCGGACAACTCCGACGGGCGCAGACCACGCCTCCGCGATGGCTTCTTCCACGAGCGCCTGCCTGACGCCGGTGCGCATGTCGCCGGTGATGAGCTTGATGAGGTACTTCGTCTCTTCGGGCGTGGCGCGGGCGAGCAGATCGAGGAGCAGGCGCAGCTTCGCGTCGGGACCGCGCGCTGTAGCCAGCGCGGCGAGCGCGGATTCAACCTCGGCAAGAGTAAGCGAGGCTCGGGCGGGCGCGCGTCCGTAGAGCAGATCGGCCGCTGCCGCGCCCAGATCGCCGGAGCGGCGGTAGGCTTCGCTCAATGCCTCTCCACTGGCGCCGGAGATCTGCAGGATTGCCTTTGAGAGCAGCGATCCGCCGACGTTCAGAACGCGACGGTCGGTTTCCGGAAAGGGCGTGCCGCACAGCCAGAGGGCGGCGAGACCTGCGCCATCAACCGGCATGGTCTGTAGATAGGTCGCGATCAGGGCGCGCTTTTCCAGCTTCTTCGTCGTGGCGGCGAGAGCGTCGCAGACTTCAGCGAACTGGAGAAAGAAGGACACAGCGTTCAGCGAACAGCGTACCGCGTTCAGAGGCCCCGGCATCATCCCGCATTTGCCAGCGTCCAGCAGATGCGGAACGCCCGACGCAGTAGAATAGACCTGATGCAGCTTTTCCCCATCGGTGTCCTCCTGTAGCGGCTCCTGCCGCCTTTGCCCTGCCGCACCCCATTTCCTGAATCAACCTAATCGATTAAATAAAAGACCGGCAATGCGCCGGGAGGACCCCATGTTTGAACGGCTGGAGCAAATAGAAGCCCGCTATGAGGAGATGTCTCGGCAACTGGCCGATCCCGAGGTGCTGGGTGACATCGAAAAATATCAAAAGATCGCCAGGCAGCACCGCGAGCTGGAACCGGTGGTGGAGAAGTTTCGCGAATACCGGCAGGTGAAGACCGGCCTGGACGACGCGCGGGCGATGCTGAACGAGAGCGATGCGGACCTGCGCGCGATGGCGCAGGAGGAGATCGCGCAGCTGGAAGAGCGCGAGCCAAAGATCGAGGAAGAGCTGAAGCTGTTGTTGCTGCCGAAGGATCCCAACGACGAAAAGAACGTGGTGCTGGAAATTCGCGCGGGCACGGGCGGCGACGAGGCCAGCCTCTTCGCGGCGGAGATCTTCCGCATGTACACGCGCTTTGCCGAGCAGCACCGGTGGAAGGTGGAAGTGCTGTCGTCGTCGGAGTCGTCGGTGGGCGGACTGAAGGAAGTGATTGCGATCATCGAGGGCAGCCGCGTGTACTCACAGTTGAAGTACGAGAGCGGCGTGCACCGGGTGCAGCGGGTTCCGGCGACGGAGACGCAGGGGCGCGTGCACACCAGCGCGGTGACGGTGGCGGTGCTGCCCGAAGCCGAGGAAGTGGACGTGAAGATCGAGGCGAAGGACATTCGCATCGATACCTTCTGCTCGTCGGGGCCGGGCGGGCAGAGTGTGAACACGACGTACTCCGCGGTGCGCATCACGCACCTGCCGACGAATACCGTGGTGAGCTGCCAGGACGAGAAGTCGCAGATCAAGAACCGCGAGAAGGCGATGCGGGTACTGCGCGCGCGGCTCTACGAAGTAGAGATGGAGAAGCAGCAGCAGGCGCTGGCGAAGGAGAGGAAACAGCAGGTGGGATCGGGCGACCGCAGCGAGAAGATTCGCACGTATAACTTTCCGCAAAACCGGCTGACGGACCACCGCATCGGGCTGACGATTCACCAGTTGAGCGAGATCATGGAAGGCAAGCTGCAGCCGGTCATCGACGCGCTGACCGCGCACTTTAACGCGGAACGGCTGAAAGGGGACTAGCCGTCCGGGCGGGCGCGCCTGGCGGCGCTGTAGATCGACGGGCCGCCCGGGGCGGACGCGCTGGGCAGGATCCACGTTGGCACCGACGGCAGATTTCTTCAGTAACCGGCGGGAAGCGGATTTCGGTGGCGCGGGCGCACTGACGGGCCTACGCTGGGCGGGTGAAGATCGAGTACGATCCCGCGAAAAACGAGAGAAACATTCGCGAGCGCGGGTTATCCTTTGATCGGGCGGCGGAGTTTGACTTCGCGACTACGATCGTCCTGGAAGATACGCGCCGCGATTACGGCGAGGTTCGCTACCGCGCTTTGGGATGGCTGGATGACCGGCTGCACGCACTGGTATTCACAATGCGCGCAGACAGGCTGCGCGTCATCAGTCTCCGGCGCGCGAATCGAACGGAAAGGAGGCTCTATGCCAGGACGGCCAAATCCGGAACTGATTGACGATGAGAATCCGGAATGGACTGAGGAAGACTTCGCCAGGGCGAAAAAGCTTTCCGATCTTCCCGAAGAAGAACAGCGCATCCTCAAAGGCATCATGGAGGAAACCGCGGCAAAGAAGGTGGCCGTCCCATTGCCGCGCGAGATCGTGAAAAAGATGCAGGCAACGGGCGAGGGCTGGGAACAGCGCGTGGAGGAAGCCGTCCGCCAGTGGCTGGAGCGCCATGCCAAAAGGCGCAGGATGGCTTCGTAGCTGGTGAACTGCCGACAAGCTCTGGATTGTGCCACTTCCCTTCTCTCTGAACTGCCCGCTGGACATCGCGATGCGGAGCTGCTGCTGCTGCGCGTGCTCGCCAGGGATCGGGCGTGGCTGCTGACACACGGCGATGCAATCCTGCCGCCGGAACAGGCGCGGCGCTACGACAACTGGATCGACCGGCGGGTACGGCACGAGCCGGTGCAGTACATCCTGGGTGAGCAGGAATTCTTTGGGCTGGCGATGCGAGTGACGCCGGCAGTGCTGATTCCGCGGCCGGAGACGGAGCATCTGGTGGAGGCCGTGCTGGAGCGGGTTCCGCGCGGGACGCCGCTGCGGATTTGCGATGTGGGCACGGGCTCCGGGGCCATCGCTATCGCGCTCGCCGCTGCGCTGCCGCAGGCGCAGGTAACGGCGCTTGACATTTCGAAGGCTGCTCTCGAAGTCGCCCGGCAGAATGCCGTGCTTCATAGCGTGGCCGATCGGATCCGATTCCTCGAATCGGATTTGCTGGGCGCTGTGCGCGGAGAGCGGTTCGATGTGGTCGTGGCGAATCCACCGTATGTGGCAGAATCGGAAGTGCTGGAGCCGCAGGTGCGAGAATACGAGCCACGGGCAGCCTTGTATGCAGGGCCGACGGGGCTGGAAGTCTATCGACGGCTGATTCCGGAGACGCACGATGCCCTCTTTCCGGGCGGATGGCTGCTCCTGGAGATTGGGCACGGGCAGCGGGAGGCGCTCTGCGCCCTGCTGACCGGCTGGGACAGCGTGCAGTTTATCTGTGACCTTGCGGGGATTCCCCGCATTGCCATCGCGAGGCGCCGCATCTGAGAATAGAAGCATGAATGCAGCCGAACCCATCTCCGCAGCAACGGCCGGTGCCGT
Organism: Acidobacteriaceae bacterium; assembly: GCA_030037475.1. GTDB lineage: Bacteria > Acidobacteriota > Terriglobia > Terriglobales > Acidobacteriaceae > Palsa-343. The sequence goes on along the minus strand of JASHRH010000386.1, from coordinate 1,062 downwards.
TGAGACTGTTTCCGTTCATTCCGATTTCGAGCAGAAGCTGGACCGCCTGGCGCAGATCGCGGTGCACTCCGGCCTGGGATTAGCACCAGGGCAGGAGGTGGTGATGACTGCTTCGGTGGAGGCGCTGCCGCTGGTGCGGCGCATCACGGAGCACGCCTACAAAGCGGGTGCGTCGCTGGTGACGCCGCTGCTGGCCGATGAGGAATCGACGCTGCTGCGCTTCCGCTATGGCGCGGATGCGAGCTTCGAAGCCGCATCCGGCTGGCTGTATGAGGGCATGGCGGCGGCGTATCGCAGCGGAGCGGCACGGTTGGCCATCACCGGCGGCGATCCATCGCTGCTGTCGAAGGAAGATCCGGAGAAAGTGAGCCGCGCGAATCGGTCGCAGTCAAAGGCGTACCGGCCGGCGCTGGAGCTGATTACGCGCCATGACATCAACTGGACGATTGTAGCCGCGGCGACTCCGGCGTGGGCGCAGGCGGTGTTTCCGGAGTTACCGACAAACGAAGCGCTCAGAAAGCTGTGGGACGCGATCTTTGCGGCGAGCCGCGCGGACCGTGCCGATCCTGTGGCGGCGTGGAAGGAGCACGATGCGGGGCTGCACGCGCGCGCCGATTATCTGAATACGATGCGGTATGCGGCGCTGCACTTCCGCGGGCCCGGGACGGACCTGCGCGTGGGCCTGGCCGACGATCATCTGTGGCTGGGCGGCGGGACGATCGCCGGCAACGGGCGCTACTGCATCCCCAACGTGCCGACGGAAGAGGTGTTCACCACGCCGCACAAGGATCGCGTGAGCGGGACGGTGACGAGCACCAAGCCCCTTTCCTACCAGGGAACGATGATCGAGGGGATTCAGGTCCGCTTTGACGCGGGGCGGATTGTGGAGGCACATGCGGCGAAAGGCGAACAGGTGCTGCAGAATATGATTTCGACCGACGACGGCGCGCGGCGGCTGGGCGAAGTGTCGCTGGTGCCGCACTCGTCGGCGATTTCAGCCAGCGGCCTGTTGTTCCTCAACACCCTCTTCGACGAGAACGCCGCGTGCCACATCGCGCTGGG
>JASHRH010000385.1 GCA_030037475.1 Acidobacteriaceae bacterium | reverse complement strand
TGCCGCACAGGAAATTCGCGCAGCCCGTGTTGCGCGGAAACGAATGGAAGAAAAATGCGGCGAGGCAGAAGGAACATCATGGAGACCCCGAAAAAATCACGTCCGATACCTGCAGCATAGCTCACTTTTTTCCCTTTCGTAGTTCGATTCCATTCGCTTTTCTCCGCTGGTAATCCCATTTTGCAACCAGGAGGCTGCGCTATACTCAAAACAGACATGTTCGATCGCAGAACTTCCCAGACGGCCGCGCCGAGCGGTCGTTTTTCCTTCAGTGCGAAAGCTTTATCCGCCGCCTCCGGCCGTCCCCGCGTCCGCTCCACCACCGTCATCTGCGTCCGCCGCGGCAGTTCCGTCGTCATGGCCGCCGACGGTCAGGTCACCATGGGCGAAGCAGTTTTCAAGCACACCGCAAAGAAGATCCGCCGCCTCTATCAGGATAAAATTCTCGCCGGCTTTGCCGGTTCCACGGCCGACGCGTTCTCTCTTTTCAGCCGCTTTGAAAGCAAACTGGAGCAGTACGCCGGCAACCTCGGCCGCTCCGCTGTCGAGCTCGCCAAGGACTGGCGCACCGACAAGATGCTCCGCTCCCTCGAGGCTCTCCTCATCGTCGCCGACGTTTCCCAGACCTTCCTCATCGGCGGATCCGGCGACGTGATCGAGCCGGACGACGGCATCACCGCCATCGGCAGCGGCGGTTCTTATGCCATGGCCGCGGCCAGGGCCCTGATGGAAAACACCGATCTGTCCGCCCGAGACATCGCCGAGAAATCCCTGCGCATCGCCGGCCAGATCTGCATTTACACGAACGACAAGATCACGATCGAAGAACTCCACGCTTAAGGCGCATCATGGCCATTTATCTCCCCGGAACCGCCGAAGACCAGGAACTCTCCCTCGAAGAGCTCACCCCGCGCGAAATTGTCGCCGAGCTGGACAAATATGTCGTCGGCCAGAAGGCCGCCAAGCGCGCCGTCGCCATCGCCCTGCGCAACCGCATGAGACGGCAGAAGCTCACCCCCGATCTTGCCGATGAGATCATGCCCAAGAACATCATCATGATCGGCCCCACCGGGGTGGGCAAGACCGAGATCGCGCGGCGGCTGGCGAAGCTGACCAACTCGCCCTTCCTCAAGATCGAAGCGTCGAAATTTACCGAGGTCGGCTACGTCGGCCGCGATGTCGACTCCATCGTCCGCGACCTCGTCGAGATCGCCATCGATATGGTTCGCGAGGAGAAGCTCGAGGAAGTCGAGGACCGCGCCGAGATGAACGCCGAGGAGCGGCTGCTCGACCTGCTGCTGCCTCCACCCGCCGCGCAGCCGAGCTCCGGAGCCACGCACACCCCCGGCCCCATCCAGGTTGACGGCAACACCATCACCCTCCCCGCTCCCGGCACGTCAATATCAGGCACAGCGGGCGACTCCCACCATCGCACCCGTGAAAAGCTCCGCCAGCAGTTCCGCGAAGGCAAGCTCGACGACCGCCAGGTGGAAATCGATGTCCGCGAGAAGAACATGCCGTCCTTTGAGATCATCTCCAATCAGGGCGTCGAGGAGATGGACGTCAATATCCGCGACATGCTGCCCAACATCTTCGGCCAGCGCACGCGGAAGCGGAAGATGAAGGTCTCGGACGCGTTTGACTACCTCGTCCAGGAAGAAGAAGGCCGCCTGATCGACATGGATCAGGTTACGCGCCTCGCCGTCGAGCGCGTTGAAACTTCCGGCATCGTCTTCCTCGACGAGATCGACAAGATCGCCGGACGCGAAGGCGGCCACGGCCCCGACGTCTCCCGCGAGGGCGTGCAGCGCGACATCCTCCCCATCGTCGAAGGCACCACCGTCAACACGCGCTACGGCATGGTGCGTACCGACTTCATTCTCTTCATCGCCGCCGGCGCCTTCCACGTCTCCAAGCCCAGCGATCTCATTCCCGAACTCCAGGGCCGCTTCCCCATCCGCGTCGAGCTGCAGTCGCTCACCGTCGAGGACTTCGTCAAAATCCTCACCGAGCCGAAATCCTCGCTGGTCCGCCAGTACACCGCGCTGCTCGAAACCGAGGGCCTCAGGCTGGAATTCACCCCCGAAGCCATTTCAGAGATGGCCGAGTTCGCCTTCCGCGTCAACGAGTCGACGGAGAACATCGGCGCGCGCCGCCTGCACACCATCATGGAGCGCGTGCTGGACGAGATCAGCTTCCTTGCGCCCGACCTCACCCGCGCCCAGGCCAAATCCGATACAAACGGCGGAACCGTCGTCGAGCTGGCTGCCGTCGGCGAAGGCACCACCGCTCCGCTGCCCGTCATCGAGCGCGAAACCACCAGCGGCAGCGAGAAGGTCGTCGTCATCGACCCCGACTACGTTCGCCAGATGGTCTCCACCATCGTGAAGAACCAGGATTTGTCGAGATACATCCTGTAAGTCGCCACTTTTTTATAATTGTCATCCTGAGCGGAGAACTCACCTTAATAAATTAACTGTCATCCCGAGCGACCGCAGAGAGCCGAAAGGCCTGCGGTTGCTTTTCGGGGCGCATCTAGTGCAAAAAGATGAGCGCTCCGCCCATGAATCGATTTGGTTCTCGGTCGATACGCGGAAATTGCCGCAATGCGCATCCGCATTTCTGCTATTGACTCTTGTGACCCGCAAACCCTCATCTTCAATGGGCCCACGAAGTGTTGCGAAACTTACCCAATCTGAAACGAGAAGCGGCGCGCCCGATTAACCAGTCCTTCGCGAGTTCTTAGCCTTCAATGCTCATTCTTAATTTCGAAGGGTACTGGGGTTGAGTTGCCGAGCCGCAACTCTGCGTGTTTAGCATCGGCGCTGACTGGGAAAGCGACAACTAGGAGGCGCAGCCCCGCTGGGGGAACCGTTTCGACGATTTCCTTTACCTTCTTGCGGTCTGCGTCAGACATTGCACATAGTCTATCGACATAGCCGACCGCGAGAAAATCATCTATTTTCTCTGAGCCCACTGTCAATCCCACATCGCCGATCTTGAAGGACGCGGGCACAAGCCCTGAATTTACGGCAGTGAACTCAATTCTGACCAGTTTCACCTTGCCACCCTTTGAACTGATTTCACCGGCGAGAAAGGTTGCACCACCGGACATTGATATGGAAGGAATACCGTCAGCACCGCCGAACGCGGCAGGAGGATCAATGTTGGTCCCTCCCCCGACATAGACTTGAAATTTCGTTCCAACTTCTACGTTAGTAATACTTAGTTTGAATGGGCTTGGGTTCTTCGATAGCTGCTGCCCCCAAGCAAGTGGCACGGCCATGAGGCACGCGAAAAGCACAGGGACCAGTTCCTTGCTCCGCATTGGGAATCTCCTTTTTGGCTCGAAGAGCTGTGCCGATCCTACACCCGTTCCCCTGTGTACTGCTAGGTGAACGTCAGTTCGGGCGGCACTTAGACTCTCGCCGCTCGGCTTTCTCGTACCGTGTATCACGAAGGGCCTTTTTCGAGACTGCAAATCAGCGCTATGAATGGGAGATCCCCCGGCTTCGCCACCCCAACCGGCCAGCTGGGTGCCCCACATCTGCCCGTCTTTGGCAGATGTGGGAAAGCACTCTCCAAAGCTGTCGTTCTGAGCGAACAGGGCCCCGAACGTAGTTCAGTTCGGGGGTGGTGAGCGAAGAATCTGCGGGTGTCTCTTGCCGAAGATCTGTCATCCTGATCGAAGTTGGTCGCGCGGCAGCCCGGCAAACGAGTCGAAGGACCTGCATTTTCTCGTCGCTCGATTGGCTCAGGACCCCGAATCTGTGGCCCACATGCGGAAAAGCCACACGATCGATCCGACCCATACCAGCCCGTCCACAATTGTGATCGCCAATCGCTCGTACACGCGAGTCCGCCACATCGGCGAGTCGTAAAGTGGATGCGCTGTCATCCAGATTGCGAAAAGCAGCCAGTAGACGATCCACAATCCAACAAGCGTCGACAATCCCAACAACAACCAAGCGCTAACTCTTCGGACCATTGCCTCACCAAGCCCCCCTTACGCCCGCTTCGCCCCCGTTGCCGGCAACCACAGCAGTTCTTCCCCGAACGGCGCCATCACCCCGCAGGCGCGGCTTTTCAGCATCCCCGGATCGGGCTCTTCGATCATCGGCAGCGTGAACGCCTCGAAGCCGATCGCTGCCACCCGGAACGGAACCTCGCGGTAAATGCCCTGGGCCAACCCCGCCAGCCACTCATCCACTTCGCGTGTCCATGGTCGCCCGACATCGCCAAACGGATACGCTCCGACGTCGTAGCACCGCCCCAGCCCCGCCACGGGCAGAAAGAAGATCAGCCAGTTGTGGCTGTCGCTGATCGAGCAGCCGCACGGAGCGGTCTTCCCGTTGGGCAGATGCGCCACGCCGTGGAGGTGCTTCGTCAGCAACTCGGTCGTCACCAGGATGTCGAAAGGGTCAAGCTGCGGATCCACGTCCGGATCGAACTCCCGCTCAGTCCACACGCCGGTCACCTGGAGTTGCGCCCACAGCGTCTGTGCGGCTTCCACCCAGTCCCAGCCATCGTGGAAATCCATGAACAGCTCGTAGTGTCCATCGAGCCAGTCGCGTTCCTGCCAGCGCGCCATGCGTTCCAGAGTATCCGCCGCTCGCGCATTCAGCCAGCAAATCCGGGAATCACGCCGGCACGTTTTCGAGCGAACCCTGAGCGGCAACGGTCGGGATCACCACCGGGCAGGTCTCCAGGAACTCTTTCACTTTCGCCACCGGCTCACCCATCTGCAGGTCCCACGCCGTCCGAATTGCCTGCTTCTGCTCCTCGGTCAGATGCCAGGAAAGCGGCGGATTCGCCTCCGGAAACTCGAAGACTACGCTCTCGATCTGGATGCCCCGGTCGGCCCACTTCTGCTGCAGCAGTTCCAGCTCGATGTTGTTGTGCGCAATCTGCCCCGAGCTGCGCACGTTCAGCAGCGTAAGCGCCGGCGCCATCATCTGAAAGAACCAGCCACGCCGCGAGGACGCGCTGCCGCCCTGCACGTTGCCGTCCTTCACCGTCCTCTTGTCCGCCGGCGAGCTGTGAATCTGCACGACCAGGACTTTGGCCACCTTGCCTCTCGCTCCCGCCAGGGCTTCGTCCAGCCACTCCACCAGCGTCGCCATGCCGTAGTTGTCGTAGTAGCCACCGTCCACCAGATGCGGCTTGCGGCTGCCACGCCCTGCTGCCGCTCGCGCTGCCGGAGTCACCCACGTGAAGGTCGCCGACAATCGAGCTGCCGTCACCACAGAAACGTCCATCTGTCTTTCGCCGATCCGATTCACCTTCGCCGCGTCCATGCAGGCTTCTCCTGGCCCGCATCTTCCCGGTGCTGAGGTGCCCATCAGGAGCCGAAATCCGTTCTCCACCACGGTGGAATTCAGAACCACGCCCGGCAAGCAGCCATCGTGGACTGGCTGTCGCCACCCGCTCAGCGGCTCCAGCAGCCGCCGATCCTTTCCGTAGGGAGAACAGTTTCTCGACCAGGCGCGCTGCAATGCCGCGCCCCGGTCGATCATCCACCCGAACACCCACGGGCATACTGCGCGCAGGAAGTCAGGCCACGCCAGACCCCACGCCACCTCGTCCAGGCTCGACTTCGCCGCGGAGACAGCAGGTGGCCTCGCGCCCACAGGGTTCTGCAGCCAGTCCACATAGCACGCGGTCCCCACGCTGCCGCCGGAAACACCGCTGATCATGCGCAGCGCCGGATCGAAGTCCCCGGATCCGCACGCTTCGCGCAGCCCCTCCAGCACCTGCGCTGTCCACGCGGCGGCCTGGATCCCGCCGCCCTCCGCGGCCGCCACAATCACGCAGCGTTTTCCGGTCGCCGTCAGCACCTCGGCGGGCTCCGGTTGCGCCGGTCCGGCCAAATCAATCAGTTGATACGTATGATCGGCCCGGTGGCTCCAGCCGCTCGTCGCCGCCAGCACCGCAACCATCACAATCAGCAGGGTGGGCACATGCCAGTGGTCGAGGTAGAACGTCGCTGCAGCCAGCGGCCAGACAAGCATCATCACCAGCATCAGCAGCGCGGCCAGCGCCGGAACGGTCTGCCGCTTGCCCAGATTGAAGTAGCCGTAGATCCCGAAGGCGATCCAGACTCCCACCGTCAGCAGAAACGCGCACCCGGCCAAGGCATGCTCCGCGTACGATTCCTCGCCCCCGCGAATGATCGCCCGCTGAAGCAACGCAATCACAGCCGGATGCGGTGCCCGAGCGATCAACCCCTCTGCCGGCTGAACCGCATACGCCATCAGCAGCCACGCAGCGCCCGCAGCCACCGCCATTCCCAGCACAGCCGAAACCGCCAGCGCGGCGGTGGACCGCCCCTGTTTCCTCGACAGCCTCACGGCCTGAATCAGGATGGGCAGGCTTAACAGCACGATCAGTCCCACCCATGCCAGCCGAATTTCGTCTCCGCTCAGGCCGCTTTCCCACCGCAAGGCCCCAGCCCACACGCCCTGCGTTGCGATCAGGTGTGCATTGTCGGCCACCGTCCCGGAAAGGCACATCACCGCCAGCGTCACCAGAAACAGGCTCAGCGGCGTCTGGTCGAAGAGCCCCAACAGCAGGGTTCGCGCCCTGGTAAAGGCGATGACGGGAAAGAGCAGCAGAAATGCCGTGCCCAGCAGCGGCACCCTCAGGCTGACCAGCAGCTGCAGGATATGAAGCCACTCGTGCATACACTCCTCCTGAAGTGAAGGGCGCAGTCAGGGAAGAGACTTCTCCATGGGGAAGGGTGCGGCTCCTCCGCCAAGCTGCATCTTTGGAAACTGAAAAGAGCGCCTGAGCCGGGGTGACGATCACTTTGGTCTCACCAGAGCCGCTTGTCAAGGGTCTGCCGGGCTTCCCGCGTAAAATCGAACCCGTGCCCACCACCCTCCGCTCGTTCTCGAAGATCAATCTCGGCCTCGCCATCGGCCCTGCCCGCGCGGACGGCTTCCACTCCCTCACCACCTGCTATCAAACCCTCGCCGCCCATGACCTCGTCACGGTTGAGGCCGCGCCTGCCAGGCAAACTGCTCTCGAAATCACCTGTACCGACGCTCGCGTCCCCTGCGATGCGTCCAACACTGCCTGGAAGATCGTCGATCTCGCCCTTCGCTCCCTCAATGTCGCCGCCCAGGTCCACATCCATATCGACAAGCGTCTCCCCGTCCAGGGCGGCCTCGGCGCCGGATCGGCCAACGCCGTCGCCGCGCTTCTCGCTCTCGAATCCGAACTTGCCGGCCACGGCATCGCCCCGCTCCCCGGCCCGGAAAAACTCCGCATCGCCGCCTTCGTCGGCTCCGACGTTCCGCTCTTCCTCATCGGCGGAGCCGTCCTCGGAGTCGGCCGCGGCGAAGAGGTCTACCCCCTGCCTGACATCCCGCCCACCGAATGCGTCCTCGCCTTGCCCGACGTCGGCGTTTCCACGCCCCAGGCCTTCAGCGACTGGGATGGCCTACAGCGATCAGCGATCAGCGATCAGCGATCAGAAGAGGCTCGGCGTCCGGCCTCCGGCGATTCCAGCGAGACCACGGGATGGACCGCCCAAAGCCCCTCTGGTAAACTAATTCCGTTGAGTCGAGCTCTGGCCTCGGCGTTCTGTCGTTCGAGGCCCGCTGCGCACTCCTCCGGTGTCTCCGCTTTGGGCGGAGACCAGCTTGAGAATCCGCTTCTCGCGCTTGTCCGAACCGGGATGGAAAACGACTTTGAAGAAGTCGTCTTCCGGCAACATCCCTCTCTCGGAACAATCAAGCGCACGTTGGCGGGCTCGGGCACGCTGGAGGCCATCTGCGCGGCGCTCTCCGGCTCCGGATCGGCTCTCTTCGGCCTGTACGGAACCGCGGAGGCCGCGGAGGCTGCGGAAGCCAGGCTCACGCAATCCGGCATTCGCTCGCTGTGGACCCAAACCCTCCCCCGCGACGAATACTGGAAGCAGTTGGCAGCGAGCAGGTAGCAGGCGGGCTTCAGCCCGCTGAACAGGGATTCGGAATTTCAGGGGCTTGAACCCCGGAGGCAAACTGGGCGATCGACTAATGGTAGGTCAAGTGCCTTTGGAGCACTTTGTCCAGGTTCGAATCCTGGTCGCCCAGCCAAACTTCGTTGCAGTCACACCCGGGGCAAACCGCTCCGGTAAACCGCAGGGCAGGATGCCATAGCCAACCAGCTGGAGGATCTTGTGAACTCAAATGCGAAGGAGAAGGAAGCAGTGGCCGTTTCTGCCACCGTCGCGGTCTCAACCAACGGCAATGCCGGTGACGAAAGCCACGGCGACGAAACGCGCCTCGGCCAGGCCAGCGGTGCCGCCCGCTCCAAAGATGGCGACGCCAAAACCAGGCCCGGTGCCCGCCGTTCCCGCGTCTCCAATGAGGACCGCCGTTTCAAAATCTTTTCCGGCACCGCCAATCGCCCCCTCGCCGAAGCCATCTGCGAGCACATCGGCGTCAAGCTCGGCGAGACCAAGATCCAGCGCTTCGCCGACGGCGAAGTCTACTTCCAGCTCCTCGAAAACGTGCGCGGCGCCGACGTCTTCGTCGTGCAGCCCACCTGCTTCCCCGTCGACCAGCACCTCGTCGAGCTGCTCATCATGATCGACGCCCTCAAGCGCGCCTCCGCCGGCCGCATCACCGTCGTCATGCCCTATTACGGCTACGCCCGCCAGGACCGCAAGGACCGTCCCCGCGTTGCCATCTCGTCCAAGCTCGTCGCCGACCTCATCACCACCGCCGGCGCGCACCGCGCCCTCTTCATGGATCTGCACGCCGCGCAGATTCAGGGCTTCTTCAACATCCCCGTCGACCACATGTTCGCCAGCCCTGTGCTGGTCAGCCATTTTCGCGAGCTGAATTTGCCCAACCTTACTGTCGTTTCCCCCGACGCCGGCGGCGTGGAGCGCGCCCGTCACACCGCCACCAAGCTTGGCGTCCCCATGGCCATCGTCGACAAGCGCCGCACCGACATCAACGTCACCGAGGTCATGCACATCATCGGCGAAGTCGAAGGCCAGACCTGCATCATTGTCGACGACATCGTCGACACAGCCAGCACTCTTGTCAAAACCGCCGATGCGCTCCTCGAGCAGGGCGCGCTCGCCGTCTATGCCTGCGCCTCGCACGCCGTGCTTTCCGGCCCCGCCGTCGAGCGCATCGCCAGCTCCCGTCTCGAGCAGTTAGTCGTCACCGACTCGATCCCCCTGCGCGAAGAGGCGCGGGCGCTGCCGAAAATCAAGGTTCGTTCCGTGGCCGGCCTCATGGCCGCCACCATCGAGAACATTCACATGGAAACCAGCGTCAGCGCGCTCTTCAGCTGACCCAAAGCAGTTGCTAGTTACCAGTTACTAGTTGCTGATACAACATCAACCACGACGAGGATTAGTACCTCTCGCCGCAAAGGGAGTGGAAGAAGCAGCCGAATCGCTCAGAGTCAGCCGCAGTTACTGATCACTGACTCCTGACTGCTGTGTCCTGTCTTCTCCGTGCCCGAAGGAAAAACACATGATTACCCAGGAAACCGTCACTGCCGTCGCCCGCGAGGGCAAGTTCAACAAGAATGCGGCTCGCCGCGTCCGCGCCCAGGGAAAGATCCCCGCCGTCGTCTACGGCGCGGCTCAGCCTGCTGTCGCCGTCGAGGTCGATCCCAAACAGATTCAGCGCATCCTCCACTCGGAGTCCGGCCACAACTCCATCTTCGATCTCCAGGTCGGCGGCGACACGGCCAAGGCCATGATCGTCGACTGGCAGTACGAGCCTATCAAGGGAAAGCTCATCCACATCGACTTCAAGCGCATCGCCCTCGACAAGCCCATCCGCGTCGAAGTGCCCGTCCAGCTCACTGGCATTCCGGTCGGCGTCAAGACGCAGGGCGGCATTCTCGATCAGACCCTGCGCGAAGTCGAGCTGGAGTGCCTGCCCGCCGACATCCCCACGCACATCGACCTCGATGTCTCCGAGCTGGCCTTCGGCATGGTGCTGCGCGTTTCCAGTCTGCCCCACTCCGGCAGCCTCCGCTTCATCACCGCGGAGGACACGCCCGTGGCGCACATCACTTCGGTCAAGGAAGAAGTGGCTCCGACGCCGGAAGCCGAAGCGGCTGCCGCGGCCGAGGCAGCGCCGGCCGAGCCGGAAGTCGTGAAGAAGGGCAAGCAGGAAACCGCCGAAGCGGCTGCCGCTCCCGCCGCCGAAAAGGGCGCGAGCGACAAGGGTGGCAAGAAGTAAGTGGGCGCGTTTCTGGTCGTCGGTCTCGGCAACCCCGGCATCGAGTACCAGTTCACGCCGCACAATGCGGGGTTTTTGGCGATCGACCGCATCGCCGAAGGTTACAGCGTGGCCGTGGCTAACCGCCGCTGCCGCGCGCTGACAGCAAAGGTTCGCATGGCCGGCCGGGATGTCATCCTCGCCAAGCCGGAGACCTTTGTGAACCTCAGCGGGATTTCCGTGGGGGCGCTCGCCGACGAGCTGGATCTGGAATTCGTCGACAACTCCCCCCGCAACCTGCTGGTGCTGTACGACGAGCTGGACCTGCCCCTCGGCACGCTGCGCGTTCGCGAGCGGGGCAGCCCGGCCGGGCATAACGGAGCGCGTTCGGTTTCCGGGGTTCTCGGAACCGACGACTGGGCGCGCATCCGCATCGGAGTCGGCCCCGAACCGGGCGCTCCGGAAGGCATGAGGCGCGGCAGGGATTATCTGCTCACGCCCATGAGCAAACGGGATTTGGCCGCGATCGATCCGGTCCTTGACCGAGTCGCCCGCGCCGTGGAAGCGGTGGTCGCCCAGGGCATCGGCGCCGCCATGAATGAGTTCAACCGCCGGGACGAAACCGACCCCGGCGGGAAGTAAAAGTCGAAGTTGTTCGGGACGTTTCAACGAACGCCCTGCGCAGCAGGGCTGGGTAGAAGCATCGGGCTTGAGCCCGGTGAATAGAAGCGAGAAACATTCCGGGCTTGAACCCCGGAATCGCTTTGTATCAAGGCACGACTTCAGTCGTGCCGAACAGGCAGCAAAAATACCGGGGCTTGAGCCCCTGAGGAAGTTCGGAAGCGAATTTTGCCGGCCCACGAAGGCCGGAGGGAAAGAGAAGCAAACCATGCAGCGTTTCTACGAAGTCATGTTCATCGTCCGCCCCGATGTGGCTGACGAAGACCTCGACAAGCTGATTGCCGGCTTCGAGCAGACCGTCACCAGCGGAGGAGGCGCCGTCCGCTCCACGGAAAAGATGGGCCGCCGCAAGCTCGCCTATCTCGTCCGCAAATTCAGCGAAGGCAACTACATCCTGCTCACCATCGACGCCGACGGCGCTCTGGTGGCCGAACTGGAGCGCCGCCTTCGCGTCTCCGAGCCGGTGATCAAGTTCATCACCGTGCGCATGGACGAGGAGGACAAGCGCCTGTCCAAGATCAAGGCGATCCGCGCCACGCGCAAAAAGCTCAGCGCCATCCAGACAGAACCCGCTCACCCCGCTCCGACTCCTGCTGAAGCGGCTCCCGCGGATTCCGCCAGTCCCGCTTAGCGCCTGGCGCCGGCGAGGATGGCTTTGTATCGGGGCACGATTCTCGGGTGTCCTACCCTTGTCGCCGCTGTTGGCGGCAGGGTGGGGAGTGAAGGACCACAGGGCTGCATCCCCTGTGCTTTGTATCAGGGCACGAAGTCGTGCCGCAATGAACCGGAAATCGACGGGGCTTGAGCCCCTGCGATTTTGAAGTTCCCAACCCGATGGCTCCGCGCAGCGGAGCGACGGTAGAAGCACCGGGCTTGAGCCCGGTGAACAACAGCGGGAAGAGAAAGGGCTTCAGTCCCGGCCTTCTCGCCCAAAGATTCGAGGCCGGCTCAGTCGGCCGGAGGAAAAACGAAATGCCTGACGAAACCACCACTCCTGCACCTCGCTCCGAAGCCCGTTCCGACGCGCCCACGGGTCGTCCCGGCAGTCCCGGCGGACGTCCCGCCGGACCCGGCGGTCCTGGCGGCCGCAAGTTCTTCCGCCGCAAAAAGGTCTGCAAGTTCTGCACCGAGAAGATCGACGCCATCTCCTACCGCGACGTCCGTCTCCTCCAGGGCTTTGTGGCCGAGCGCAGCAAGATCGTGCCGCGTCGTCTCACCGGCGTTTGCCCCGAGCATCAGCGGCGTCTGACACGAGCCATCAAGCAGGCCCGCAACATCGCCCTGCTGCCCTTCGCCGCCGGATTTTAA
>JASHRH010000384.1 GCA_030037475.1 Acidobacteriaceae bacterium | reverse complement strand
ATACCGCCGCAGACGCCATGGGGCTGGACCGCGACACGCGCGAGATGATCAAGTATCCCGAGCGCATCCTAACCGTCACCGTGCCGGTGCGCATGGACGACGGGCATATTCACCGCTTTGAAGCCTACCGCGTGCAGCACAGTTCGGTACGCGGCCCGGCCAAGGGCGGAATCCGCTATCACCCGCAGGTGACGCTGGATGAAGTGAAGGCGCTGGCCACCTGGATGACCTGGAAATGCGCCGTGGTCAACATTCCGTTCGGCGGCGCCAAGGGCGGAGTGACTTGCGATCCGAAGCACATGTCGCAGGGCGAGCTGGAGCGGATGACGCGCCGTTATACAAGCGCGATTTTGCCCCTGATCGGCCCGCAGCAGGACATCCCCGCGCCGGACGTTTATACCAACCCGCAAACCATGGCCTGGATCATGGATACCTACAGCATGACCAAGGGCTATCCGATTGCGGGCGTGGTCACAGGCAAGCCCATCAGCCTGGGCGGATCGCTGGGACGCAATGAAGCCACGGGCCGCGGCGTTTTCTACACCATCCTCTCAGCCTGCGAGCATCTGCATCTGCCAATCAAGGGCGCAAGGGTTGTGGTGCAGGGATTCGGCAACGCTGGTTCCATTGCCGCGCAACTGCTGTACGAGGCCGGAGCCAAAGTCATCGCCGTCAGCGATTCCACCGGCTGCGTCTACAACCGCAATGGACTGGACATTCCCGGGCTGGTGCATCTGAAGGCTCTCACCGGAAAGGTCGAGGGATTCCCTGACGCCGAGGCGATTGCGCCCGCCGAGTTGCTGACCCTTCCCTGCGACATCCTGGTGCCCGCCGCGCTGGAAAATGCGGTCGACGGGGGCAACGCCGCCGGCGTGTCGGCGAAAATCGTAGCCGAAGCGGCCAATGGACCGCTGACGCCGGCAGCCGACCGCATCCTGGAGCGCAAAGGGACCTTCATCATTCCGGACATTTTGTGTAATGCCGGTGGTGTGACCGTCTCCTACTTCGAGTGGGTGCAGGACGAACAGCACCTGTTCTGGGAGGCGCAGGATGTCTACAACCGTCTGGAGCGGGTGATGAAGACGGCTTTCCGCGATGTACTGAAGATCCAGCTGGAGCGGAAAGTGCCGATGCGGATCGCGGCCAACATGCTGGGAGTTGGGCGGGTGGCCGAAGCTGTGCAGATTCGCGGCATCTACCCGTAATGCGGAGTGGGGCGGACGCGGCTCAGCAGAGCCGCGTCCCTGCGCCTGGCAATCTTCAGAATCGAAGGCTTATTCTGGTACGGTCGCGGGTGCCGGCGCCATCAGGCGAGTTCGTTCGCTTCGGAAGAGGCTGAATCCCGATGAAGATGCAGAAGATCTGGACGCTGTGGGGACTGGTTGTGCTGAGCGCCGGCACGGTGGCTGCACAGGGTGTCGTGACTGGACGCGTTGATTCCTTTCGGGCGCTGCCCTCCGGGATTGAGATTCAGAGCGGGCCCGGACTGCTGTACATTCGCGCTCTCCGCGACGACATCCTGCGCATGACCATCTCGCCAACGAGCACGCTGCCCGATCAGGGCTCCTGGGCGGTCCTGCCCGGGTCGCGGGATTCGCAGTTTGGCGTCACGCCGTTCAGCGATGCTGCTTCTGTCGGATTCGATACACCGCTGCTGCACGTCCGGGTGCGCCGCGATCCGCTGGAGATTGACATCCTGGACACGCAGGGGCATACCCTGCTTGCCAGCTCGGAGCCGGTGCGATTCTTTCCGGATGATCGCAATGGGGATCTCGGCTTCCGCGTCTGGATGCAGATGCCCGTCGACGAGCATTTCTTCGGACTCGGCGAGCAGGCTGGGCCGCTGGATCGCCGCGGCAACGCCTACACGCTGTGGAACACGGATGCTTACCGCTGGCAGGGCGGGACGAATCCACTCTATGACAGCATTCCCTTTTTCCTTACCGATACAGATGGCGTTAGCTACGGGCTCTATCTCGACAACACGTGGCGCTCGGAGTTCGATTTCGGCAAGGCACGTCGCAATCAGTTCTCCTTCGGTGCGGAGGGTGGGCCTCTCGACTTCTACTTTTTCTACGGGCCTGCGCCGAAAAAGGTGGTTGAAGACTACGCATGGCTGACGGGAACCGCGCCGCTGCCGCCGCTCTGGGCATTCGGCTATCAGCAGTCCCGCTACAGCTACGGGACAGAAGATGAGCTACGCGGCATCGCGCAGCGCCTGCGCGCCGACCACGTTCCCTCTGACGTTCTCTACATGGACATCGCCTACCAGGTGAAGAATCGCCCTTTCACACTTGATGCCTCGAAGTTCCCTGACTTTCCGGCATTCGTTAACGAGCTGAAGAACATGCACTTTCACCTGGTGCTCATCACCGATCTCCACATTGCGTATCTGCCCGGCGATGATTACGCTCCGTTTAATTCCGGTGAGGCCGGCAACCACTTCCTGCACAATCCCGACGGCTCGCTCTACGTTGGGACCGTCTGGCCCGGGCCCTCGGTGTTTCCGGATTTCACGCAGCAGTCCACGCGCCAGTGGTGGGGCTCGCTTTACAGGACTTTCTATGGCGAGGGCGTCTCGGGTTTCTGGAACGACATGAACGAGCCCTCGGTCTTCAATTCGCCTGCCAAAACCATTCCGCTGGACGTGGCTGGCCAGATCGAGGGTCCGGGATTTCAAACGCGGAGCGTCACGCAGCGCGAGATTCACAACATCATGGGCATGCTGAACTCGCGCGCGACGTATGAAGGCCTGTTGCGGCTGAAACCTAACCAGCGGCCTTTCGTGCTGACGAGGGCGAGTTTCGCCGGCGGGCAGCGATACGCGGCCACCTGGACCGGCGACAACTCCAGCTCCTGGTCGCATCTGCGCCTGAGCACGCCGATGCTGGAAAGCCTCGGCCTCTGCGGGTTCACCATGGCCGGCGACGACATCGGCGGCTACGCAGGCTCACCCTCGATGGATCTGCTCACCCAATGGATCGAGGTCGGCTCGTTCAATCCGATCGAACGCGACCATACCGAGATCGGCAGCAACCCGCAGGAGCCGTGGGTTGGCGGACCGGCACAGGAGGCGATCCGCCGCCACTATATCGACCAGCGATACCGTCTGCTGCCGTACATTTACACCACGGCGGAAGAGGCCTCGCGCACCGGCATCCCCATCATGCGGCCGCTGTTTCTGGAGTTTCCCGATGCGACGCCCGATCGCAGTCCGCTCGACCTGACCGCCGGCAGCGAGTTCCTCTTCGGACCCGATCTGCTGATCGCGCCGCCGCCGTACCCGGACGAGGTGCAGAGCTACACCGTCACCTTCCCGCCCGTTCCCTGGTACGACTACTGGACCGGTCGTCTGGTCGCGCAAGGCGCTGTGGCCTCCGCCGCACCGAGCCAACCTGCTCCGCTCCGGAGCGTGACCGTCCGGCCCACGCCTGCGATGCTGCCCGTCTATGTTCGCGGCGGATCGATTCTGCCCATGCAGCCGCTGGTCCAGAACACAGGGCAAATTCCAGCCGGGCCGCTGGAGCTGCGGGTTTACCCTGGCCCCGATTGCCATGGGTCGCTTTATCAGGACGACGGCACGACCTTCAATTACCAGCACGGTGACTATCTTCGCGTGGGCTACACGTGCCAATCAAGCGCGGGGCGGCTCACGCTGAACATCGGCGCTCAGGAGGGATCTTATCCCGCCTGGTGGAAATCCATCGACATGGCAATCTACGACTGGCCGTCGGCACAGGTGCGCGTGACGCTGAACGGCCACGTTCTCCTGGGATCCTCGTACGACGTCGCCCATCGCGTCCTGCATCTGCGGATTCCGCAATCGACCGGAGCCCAGAAGCTGGTCATCACGGCTGCTGGAGGAGCTGCCTGACAGGCGTATTTGGCCGGAGGAAAATTTTTTGAGAGCGGGTGTGCGGCATCCCATTGAATCTGCTGGATGTCCAGGGTAATACCCTGAGGGTATTACCGTTACTCATTGGTAAGCTGGCAGCCAGCGATTATCTTTCCGCGGTCCGCGACCAAAACGCTCTGTGCGCCGAGGCGGACAGAGCTTTCCTATTTCAGGTTCGGTTGGGTGACGAGAGATTGCAAGGGAAATCGTCCAGGCAAACGGTACCGTGGTCACCCAGCCGCCAGCGACCGTCCGAAGCTTCGGCGAATCAAGCGTCCGTTTTCGAACAGCGAAGTCTGACACCGGACACACACGGGAACGCTATCAGCGGACGTTTATCTGTCTTTTCAGGGAGATGCCGTGCGTCCAGCGTGGCCATTTGGGTGCAACTACGGATGTCTACAGAGAGGCCTTCCCAGAGGAACCATCATGCTGACCGATATCAGAAATGCCCTGCGCCAGTTGCGGAAAGCGCCCGGATTCGCCACGACCGCCATTCTGACGCTGGCCCTGGGCATCGGCGCCACGACCGCGATCTTCACGCTGGTGAATGCGGTGCTGCTGCGGTCGCTGCCTGTAAAAGACCCAGGCCAGCTCTGGCGGGTGGGTGACAACGAACAGTGCTGTAACAACGGCGGTCTGCCAACCCCAGCCAACTCGAATCCAGCTGACGGCGGCAGGGCGAACGACTGGTCGCTCTTTTCGTACGAGCAATACCGCGAATTTCGGAGTAATACTCCTGGGTTCGCGAGTTTGGCCGCATTCCAGTCGAACGATGCGATCATGGCAGTCCGTCGCGCCGGCAGCCACCATCCCGCGCAGCCGATCTACACCGAGTTCGTCTCCGGCAACTCCTTCGACACGCTTGGGCTCCGACCGTATGCCGGCCGACTCCTGAGCTCCTCCGATGACGTTCGTGGCGCCACCCCGGTCGCTGTAATGAGCTATCGCACATGGCAGGAGAAATTCGGCGGCAGCCGTTCGGTTATCGGGTCCAGCTTCGTTATCAACGGACATTCGGTCACTGTGATCGGCATTGCCCCGCCGGGTTTCTTCGGCGAGCGGCTCACCGAGACCCCGCCCTCTGTCTGGCTGCCTCTTCAGCTGAATTCGGTGCTGACGCCGCAGGCCGACCAGATCGATCATCCCGAACAACAGTGGTTGAATCTGATCGGACGGGTCGCTCCGGGCACAGCGATTGCGCCCATCCAGGCCCGGATGAATGTCGAGCTGATTCAGTTCCTCCGCAGCCCACTGAGCAAACTGAGCAGCGAGGAGCGCAAGCTCATTCCGCAGCAATATCTGCGGCTGACTCCAGGCGGCGGCGGCGTGCAGCGCATGCAGGACACGTACAAGAGCGATCTGCATCTGCTGTTCTGGATTTCCGGCTTCGTGCTGCTGATCGCCTGCGCCAATCTGGCCAATCTGATGCTGGCTCGCGCCGCGACGCAACGCCAGCAGATTTCCGTCCGAACAGCGCTGGGCGCATCGCGAGGGCGCCTGGTTCAGCGGGCTCTTGCGGAGTGCCTCGTCCTCGCGTTCGTCGGAGGCCTGGGCGGCGTGCTGGTCGCCTGGGGCGGTGCACGGCTCATCCTGCACCTCGCGTTCCGGAACAACCCGGTTCCCATCAATCCCAGTCCATCGCTGGTGGTGCTGGGATTCGCCTTCGGAATTTCTCTGCTCACCGGTCTGCTCTTCGGCGTCGCGCCGGCGTGGATGGCGGCGCACGCCGATCCGATCGAGGCGCTGCGCGGCGCCAACCGCTCCACTGGCCGCCACGCCACCTTCGCCCAGAAGTCGCTGGTCGTTGCACAGGCTGCGATTTCCATAGTGCTGCTCTGCGCCGCTGGGTTTCTCATCCTCAGCATGGACCGCGTCGAGCATCAGGATTTCGGGTTCCAGACCGCAAACCGCTACATTGCCGAGATTGGGCCGCAGACGGCCGGTTACCAGCCTGCCCAGCTCCAGACGTTCTATCGTCAGCTCCATGACACGCTGGCTGCGATTCCGGGAGTCGACCATGTGGCGTTCGCGCTCTACTCGCCAATGGAGGGCGACAACTGGGGGGAGAGCGTTTCGATCGAAGGACAGCCTGCGCCTGGCCCCAACGATGACAACCTCTCATCCTGGGATCGTGTCAGCCCCGGTTATTTTGCGGCAGTTGGAACCAAACTGATCGAGGGTCGCGTCTTCACCCGCGCCGACGACGCGAACAGCCGCAATGCGGCGATCGTCAATCAGGCGTTTGTCAGGAAGTTCTTTCACGGGCAGAATCCCATCGGTGCGCACTTCGGTGACTGGGAGCCTTCGGTAAGCGGAACCTACGAAATCGTCGGCGTCGTTCAGAACACGCAGTACTGGGATCCCACGCAGCCGGTTCACCCCATGTACTTCCTGCCCGAGGCGCAGACTTCGCAGATCCCACCCAGCGATCCCACCGCCGCCGATTATGCCGATTTCATCAGTCACAGCCACTATCTCGGGACCGTCGTTCTCGAAACGCATGGTTTTGTTCCCGGGCTCGAAGCCCAGGTGCGCGGCGCGCTGGCGCAGGTGAATCCGAATCTGATGCTCATCGACTACCAGAGTTTCGGGCAGCAGGTGGCGCTCAGTTTCAGGCAGCAGGCGATGATCGCACAGCTCACTTCCCTTTTTGGCGCGCTGGCGCTGGTGCTGGCGGCCATCGGCCTCTATGGTGTGACGGCGTATGCGGTCGCGCAGCGGACGGGGGAGATCGGCATCCGCATGGCGTTGGGCGCCAATCGTCTGCACGTGCAGCGGATGGTGCTCCGCGAAGCCTTCCTGCAGGTCGGTATGGGACTGCTTATCGGCATTCCGACCGCCATTGTCGCCGGGCATCTGATGACTTCCCAGCTCTTCGGCATCGCTGCGTACAACCCTGTCGTGCTGGGACTCTCAATCCTGATATTGGGAGCCGCGGCTCTTATTGCTGCCGTGCTGCCGGCGCGGCGCGCGGCCATCATCGATCCCATGGAAGCACTGCGCATCGAGTAGTAAGCAAACGGAGCACACCGAACCCGACGGCTGATTTCAGGCCAGCATGACTTTCAATGCGGCGGCATAGTCGACGGCCGGGTGATAGCTGCCGGGCAGTTGCACGTGCAGGCCATCGGCGTGCTGCTGCCAGCGTACTCGCTCGTCCGTGCCGAGAAGCTGTACGTTCGTGATCCTGCCCGGATTTGTGGCGGCGGATTTTCCCAGCGCCTTGATGACAGCACGATCTTTCGGCCATCCCAGGAAGATGGCATAGATCACGGTGTTTGTCTTATTGCGGGTGAAGCGAACGTCCTGCGCGTTGAGTGCGCTGATGCTTTTGCCCTGGAATGATCCGGCATGGATCGCGTTCGGGCCCTCGCCAAAGATCTTCCAGGGCCGCGTTGCGCAGAGCGCGTCCCCGTTCACCTGCATCCACGCGGTGATCCCATCGAGCACCGCGATCTCTTTGCTGTCGATCGTCCCGTCGGGTTTGCCAGGGATGTTCAGAATGAACGTGCCGTTCTTGCTCACGGTATCGATGAGCCAGTGGATCACGTCGCGCGGCGGCAGGTACCCGCCGTATGGGCCCGGCTTCCTGTACAGCGTTCGATCGTAGTGCCAGCCTCCGATGCAGGTCTCCGATTGCCAGGGATGCGACATGATCCCGCTGGTGAGGCCGCGCTCTATATCTGCCACGAGAGCCTTCTGCAGCTGAGGCGGCATTTCCTTGCCCGTGAGGACCGCTTCCAGCTTGCCGCCATGGGTGGCGATGTTGTGGTTGTAGAAATAGGCGGCTAAATTCATGCCGGCCCAGCCGAGCGGCACACGCGGATTGTCGAAGTACAGCAGATCGGGGTCGTGCTGGTCGATCAGGTCACGGGTGCGATCATAGAAATTCTTCACACAGGAAATATCCGGGAGAGCATCGAACGGATGCTTCGCGCTGTAGAGACGCTGCGGATCGATGCCCTGCCACCACTGGTCTTTGCCCTGGGGCGCGTACAGATCGCCATCATAAGGAACGCCGGCCAGCGGACCGGTCGCGTCCGCTCCGTGCGAGGGCTGAAACCACCACCAGTTGCGAGCCTGATGTACCGTGACGCCGAGCCGCAGGCCCTGGGCACGAGCGGCTTTGGCCCATGTGCCGACTACGTCGCGATGCGGGCCGATACTGGCGGCGTTCCATGGGTGGTGCTTCGATGCCCATGTATCGAAGCCGTCGTGGTGATTGGCCAGCGCGATGAAGAAGCGCGCTCCGGCCTTTTTGTAGCGCTCGATCAGCGCGTCCGGATCCCAGTTCAGCAGCGTCCACTGCGCGCACAGATCCTTGTATCCGAATCGCGAGGGAGGGCCGTAGTGATCCAGATGGAACAGATTCTGCGGATTTCCCTCGATGTACAGGTTACGGCCGTACCAGTCGCCGTCCTCGGGAACACACTGCGGGCTCCAGTGCGCCCAGATGCCGAACTTTGCGTCGCGGTACCATTCCGGCGCGTCATACTGCAGCAGCGAATCCCAGGTTGGGTGATACGGCCCTTCGCCGGCGAGGCCGCTCAGCGGAGCGATCATCGGGACTCCATCCCACGAGCCGCCGGGAATTGGCAGCGCCGGAGGATCACCCCATCCTGTTGGTTTCCAGGTCACCTCGTCGAGTTTTTTGCTGAGGATTTTTCCGTCCACCAGGGTGTAAAAGACGCGCTTACTGGGCGGAGTCGCGCAGAACTGTGCGTAATCCTGGGTCAGCTTGTCGAATCCGGGTGCTTCGACCACGGCAGGCGCGGCTGGCGATTCCGCCTGCGCTGTTTCTTCCGCTTTCCCTTCCGCTGGAATCGCCGTCGCCGCAGCCGCCGCGGCCATCAACTTACAAAAATCACGCCGTTTCATTGCCGCTCCTTCTCTGCCAACCGCAGTATAAGCGGGCGGCGTGGGCCGATTTTCCCGCATTCGATGGAGCCGGAGAAAAGCGTGGCAGGATCAAGCGCGAGTCATCGCGCCTGCTGCGGAGCAGTGGAAGAAGTGCCGGCTTGTGCGAAGTCGGCTAGAAGATGCGATAGCGCAGTCCGGCGCTGACGCTGAGATTGCTGACGGAGCCGAAAGTGAAGCCCGGCCAGATCTGATATTCAAAATCGCAAACGCGAAGGTCGAATCGCGGCTTCCAGTGATAGTCGACGCCACCGCCGGACGCCATCACGAAATAACTGCCGGCGCCGTAGCTATAGGGAAAGTTAAAGGAACCCGCGCCGATGAGGAACTTGGCATAGGGAGCGAAGCGGTAGCTGCCGAGGGCGTCAAAGCGATAGCGTGGTCCGATGAGATACGTGGTGGCGTAGGTATCGGATTGCTCATGCCAGCGGGACCAGGTGGCCTCACCTTCAATGCCGTAGTGCCAGGTGAGGTTGGCATCGACAAAGGCGCCAGCGCCGAGTACTGTGTGCTCGCCGTACTGGAGGTGGGTGGCGTTGAAAACGCCGCCGGCGGCGAGAGTCTGGTCGCCGTATTTGCCGGTCTGGGGCGACTGCGCGAAGGCCGGAACCGCGAGCAGACAAGCCGCGCTCAAAATAGCGAGTATGGAACGATGAAAGATCATGGTCAGGATGCGTTCACTGCGTTACCTGCACGGTGAGGTTCGCGACATGGGTAACGTTGGTCTTTGTGCCGGTGGCAGTGACCTGGATGACGTAAGTGCCAGGCCTGGCGCTGGAGAGTGAAAGCCCGCCGCAACCGTTCATGGCCAGTGTGGCGCCAGCGATCACGGTGAGGATCGCAATGAGTTTGAGCACGCCCGTGCGGCGGCGGAATTGCCAGAAGCTCAGGAGTCCCGCGCCCGGCAGGAGGAAAGCGGCGAGAATCACGCCGTTGCCGGTGCCTGGAGCGGGGGGAACGTTATTGCGTGCCTGAGAGCCGGAGATCAGCGGAGAGTTGGTGTCGAGGGTAAGGTCGATGGAATCGTTGCCATTGGCGGCGAGGGTTGTGTTCGTCGCGGAGAAGTTGCAGGTGACCGAAGGCGGCAGCGAACTGCAGCCCAGGGCAATGTTGTCCGTGAAGCCGTCGAGTGAAGCAAGGGAGATATTGACGTTCGCATAATCGCCGGTCGGAACAGAGAGGGATGTGGGATTGATCTGAATGCTGAAATCCGCCACCTGACCAACGGTGATGGTGATCGGGGCGGAGGTGGAGGCCGCATCGTCAGCGTCGCCGCTGTATTGCGCGGTGATGATGTCGCTGCCGGCGTTGAGCGTGATGGAGAGCGAAGCAGAGCCGTCAGAGCCGATATTCGCCGTGCCGACAGTCACCGTGCCGTTGAGGAAGGTAACGGTTCCTCCGGCGACGGGCTTGCCGCTCGAAGAAATGACGGTGGCCAGGAGAGCCACCGGCTGACTGGAGGCAACGGTGGTGGCGGAAGCAGCAAGAGTCGTCTGCGTCGAGAAGGTGCTTACGGTGATCGAGACGGCGTTGGATGTGCTGCCCGCGTCATCGGTATCGCCCTGGTAGACGGCGGTGATGCTCTGCTGACCGACGGGGAGCGCCGGCGTGATGAGGGTCGCGACGCCGCTGGTATTCAGAGCAGCTGTGCCGAGCGCCGTCGCACCGTCCATGAAGGCAACGGAGCCCGTGGGCGTTACTCCGTTGCCGGAGACTGTAGCCGTGAGGGTGACCGGTGTCGTGACAGTGACGGCGGCGGCGCTGGACGCCAACTGCACGCTGGTAGTGGCCTGGATGACGCTGAAGATGAGCACAGGCGAGGAGGTGCTGGAGCCATCGTTCGCATCGCCCTGATAGCCGGCGGTGATGGAATAGCTGCCAATGGCGAGGACCGAAGTGCTGTACGTTGCGATTCCGGCTGCGTTGATTTGCCCGCTGCCGAGCAGAGTTCCGCTGTTATAGAAATTCACGGTACCTGTGGGTACGTTGCCGCCGCTGCTGGTCACCTTCGCGGTGAAGGTAACGGAGGTGCCGGCGATAGCGGGATTGGCGCTGGAGGTCAGGCCGGTAGCGGTGGTGGTGGCGTTCACCGTAAGCGCATAGCCGGCGGACGTGCTGCCGAAGCCATCGGCATCGCCGTTGTAGGATGCGGTGATGGTATGGGCGCCAACAGCCAGGGTGGACGTAGTATAGGTTGCGGTCGCGGTTGTCCCGGAGGCGGCGGTGAGGCTTTGCGTAGCCAGCTGGGTGGTGCCGTCGAAGAAGGTGACGGTCCCGGCAGGCGCCAGCATACCCGTGGCTGTCACGGTTGCGGTAAACGTGACCGACGTGCCATAGGTGGACTGATTGTTCGCTGCACTGGAATGGACGACAGTCGCCGTGGTCTGCTTCACGCTTTGTATGTAAGCGGCGGAGGAGCCCATGACATTATTCACGTCGGTGCAGGAAGCAGTAATGCTGTCGTTTCCGGGCGGGAGGGTGGAGGTCGTGAAGGTAGCCATGTTACTGGAGTTCAGCGGAGCACTGCCAAGGTAGGCTCCGCCGTCATAGAAGGAAACGCTGGTGCCGCTGGTGGACACATTGCCAGTGATGCTGACACTGGCCGCGAAGGTAACGGGGGTGTTGTAGGTGGAAGGATTATTGCCGCTGGAATTGGTCAACGTAACACTGACTTGTTCGGTAACCTGCTGCACGAGCGGGGTAGCCGAGTTCGCGGCCACATAATACGTATTTCCGCCGTAGCTGGCATAAATATCGTGCTCGCCAACGGCCAGGGTACTGTCCTGGATGACGGCGGTGCCGCTGGAACCAAGGGTCGCGGTGCCGATAACCACGCCCGGAGGAGGCGAGGGCGGATTGGGAACCGTGGGCGAAGTCGCCGGCGCGGGGAAGAGATCATAGAGCGTGACAGTGCCGGTGGGAGTGCCCTGTGTGGAGGTGGGACTCTGGGTAACTGTAACCGTGAAATTGACGGCCTGGTTGTAATTTGACGGATTCGGCCCCGAGGCGACTGTCACCACGGGTGTGGTCGGCGCGAGCGCCTGGCCGACGACGGCAATGATGAGAGGAGAATTGGGCTGCGGGGCAGTGAGACTGATGTTGCCGACGAGGGGGTTGTTACTCGTGGTGGGTGAGAACTCAGCCTGAACCGTGCACTGACGAGCAACGGCAACGGTGGTGGCCGTGGAGCAACCGGCGCCGGAGTCGATGGTGGAGTTCGCGTCACTGGAAACCGCGCTGAACGACAGACTGGTGTTACCGTCATTTTCGATGGCCTGGTTCAACGGCGCGCTGACCTGGCCGACCCATTGCGCAGGGGTGAAGAAGAGGGTGGCAGTGTTGGCTGTGACCTTGCGGATAAGGTTATCGAAGTAATCGGCGATGTAGAGGTTGCCTGCGGCGTCCACGGCGATGCCATACGGAGCGTAAATGCCAGCGCCGGTGACCTGAGGCGAGGCAGCGGAGTTGGCGATGCCGTTGCCGGTGTACTGCTCACCGCTCTGACCATTGCCGTAGGTATAGCCGGACTTCCCATCGTTATAGATATTGCTGTTGTTGTTGCCGGCGACCGAGGTAATGACACCGGTAGCGGCGTTCACCTTGCGGACGACGTAGTTACGAGCGTCGGCGATATAAACATTGCCGGCGGCGTCGCAGGCTACACCGAGGGGCGAATCGAGCTCGGCGGAGGTGGCAGCGTCGGTGTCGCCCGAGAAGCCGGCCGCACCATCCCCGGCATATGTGCTGATGACGTTCGAGCCATTCACCACCCGCACGACATTATCGCCGGAGTCCGGGATATACATGTTGCCGGCGGGATCGAAGGCGACGGCATAGGGCGCATTGAGGGTGGCCGACGCTGCAACGCATCCATCGCCGATGGAGTCTGTCGAGCCGGGGCAGGTGCCGGGGGTAGTTCCGCCGCCAGCAATGGTGATGATGACACCGGTGGAGGCGGTGACTTTGCGGATGACGTTGTTGCTGGTATCGGCGATGTAAAGATTCCCCGCCGCGTCGACCGTAACGCCTCCCGGAGAGTTGAGTTCCGCCGAGGTTGCGGCGCCGTTGTCGCCAGAGAATCCCGCAGTGCCGTTGCCGGCCACGGTTTGAATCGTACCGGTAGCCAGGTTAACCTTGCGGATCACGTTGTCATCTGTGTCGGCAATGTACAGATTGCCAGCGCCGTCGACCGCGACGCCTCCGGGGAGAGTAAGGGCGGTGTTTGTGGCAATCGTAGCAGTGGGGTCGTAGCCAGCGTTGCCGTTGCCGGCAACAGTGATGATGTCGCCGGTGGAGGCGACGACTTCGCGGATGCGATTGTGCCTGGTGTCAGCGATAAATATATCGCCCGCGCCATCGAGAGCAACGCCGGACGGAAGATAGAGATCGCCCTGCGCGGCGGGCTGGCCATCGTTGATCTGGGTCCACTGGCCCACCTGGCCGGCAACGATGCTGATGGTGCCCGGAATCATGACAGCCAGTGAGCCCTGGCCAGTGCCGGCGAGATATTCCGTACCCAGCGCGTTGCCCAAAGCGTCCTGGAGGACAACGGCGCCGTCGCGGAGTCCGGGATAAAGAGGCGAGAAGGTGACACTGACAGTGCAGGAAGTGGGCGCGGTGAACGAATCGCCTGCGCAGGTGTCATCGCCGAGGGCCGTTTCCGTGAAGTCCAGATTGGCCGATCCCATGGTGACCACAGCGACCGAAGCGACCTTTCCGGAAACGCTGACAGGGACCGTGACGTCCTGCGTAGTGGGGGTTCCCACGGCGGAGAGGTCAAAGGCAGTAAGGTTTTGGGCTTGAACGGACGGTAATGCGGCCAGACCCAGCAGGACGAGGCCAAATGTACCGGCAGCGATGCGAGCGCCACCATGCACCCGACCGCAGATGCTTCGCCCGGAAGCCAGCCAGGCCTGAAAAAGTAAAGGGAAATTCATACAGCAGACCTCGACAGAAATGCTGAGGCCGGATCGGCGGGGAACCAGCTTCAGCGTGCCAGCAGGCGGGGAGCCTGGCACGCCAGAGCGCAGGAGTGCGGCGAGAGGCAACTCAACGATTGAAACCCGGATACTGGGAACTGGGGAAACAATAGCACGCCCGAGCAGAGGCAGAACATCACTTTCGCAAGGCGTGCGCTGACACTTTTGTGCCATACGCGAGGCCGGAATGATGTCTGGTTGAGGTCGGCCGTGAGTGCACAAAGGCCAGAGCTTGTGGAGAGTGGAACTGAAAGGCAGTTCAAGCAACAAGGCTGGTGGAGGCGGCGGGAGTCGAACCCGCGTCCGAAATCGTTGTCAGCCAGGAGACTCCATGCTTAGTCGCGTTCGAAGGATTCGCTCCCGGCGCTTGGAACGGACAAGAAACGCAGGAAACTAGTCCGATGATCTCGCTGACGACCCACGGACCGAGGGCCGCCCGCCAGCCTGCTGTGCGACGTCCTTCCGCAGCCCACAGGCGAAGCCGCGGAGGACGGCAACCTAATTAATTAGGCTGCGTATGCCAGCTGATTGGTGTTGGCAATTATGGTTTTCCGGGCGATTACGGGTGCCCAGCCCCCGGCATGCCTCCTTGCCGCAAGCGATCCCGTCGAAACCGTGACGCCCCCGCCACGCAGGGGAAGATCCCTGTGGCACTTCTGTATCTATTATCTCACTGTCCGGACGGAAGCAGAGGCTGACCGCTGCCGGCGGGGCAGGGCGCTTGCGCTTCGGGGGTCTAGGCCTGGCTGTTGGCGCGGATGTACTCGCGAAGCCTCTTGTTGATTTCGGCAGCCTGCTGGACGCCGTTGTCGAGCATGGAGCGCCATTTTTGGGCGTCTTCGTCGAGCGGAACAGTGCCCAGCAAAAAACTGGTCTGCAGGACGATTTCGAGGGCATTGCTCAGGTCGTGCGCCAGGCGGCGAATTTCTTTGGCCTGCTCTTCGGGGATGAGCCGCGGCGATGGTGCTGGGGTCATGAGCGTTCGTCTTTCTGTTCAAGAATACCGCGTCGAAGCACGAGGTACAGTCGTTTGACAGGGGTGGATGGCTTTGTCAGACTAAGAGTTGCTGCCCAAACCCGGCGCGCCCGCGCTGGAGTCTCCCGTGCCGAAGTGGCGGAATTGGCAGACGCGCATGGTTCAGGTCCATGTACCCGCAAGGGTGTGGGGGTTCGAGTCCCTTCTTCGGCACCAAATCTTTAGAATCAGCAGCTTACAGCCTTTTACCTTTTTTGTCGGGCATCGCACTTGCCGCTGCGCGCGCCTGTCCCCGTCAGTTTGCCTGCATCCCAGCCCAACCATGCTTCCGTCGAAAGAACTGGAAGGAGCGTGGGCGTTGACCAACAAGACTGTTTCCCTCCTGTCAGTCCCTGAAAGTGGAGGAGAAATGGACCATCAAGAAAATCTCTGAAAATCGACTTCGCCGCCTATTCTTCACTTAGTGATTGTCATTCGATTGTAATTATTGGGCGATCAGCCACGCGGAGTCCACTTGTTTCCGCACAAAAACAGAGAAGAGAAATATAGAATTTGGACCATGCAACTCGCGAGCGAGACCGCGGTCGAGAGAAACGCCGGCACGATCCTCATTGTTGAGGACGACCCGCGCATGCAGAGGACCCTGGAGAGAACCTTCGTCCAGGAACATTACAGTGTGGCAATCGCGGGAGATGGCCAGGCGGGTCTCGATCTCTTCCGCAGGGAGCGTCCCATCGCGGTGGTGCTGGATCTCATCCTGCCCAATATCTCGGGCCGGGATCTATGCCGCAGCTTTAAGGAACAGTCGGGCGAGACCCCCGTGCTCGTGTTGAGCGCTATCTCAGAGGTTGCTGACAAAGTTCTGCTGCTGGAGTTAGGCGCGGACGACTATGTTACCAAACCTTTTAGTCCTCGCGAATTGACTGCGCGTGTGCAGGCAGCTATTCGCCGCCGCTCCAAGCCGGTCGTCAAAGTTGTCTACCGCTTTGGCGAGTGCGAAGTGGATTTCAGGAAGATGACCCTGCAACGCAACGGCCACGCTGTGGTTCTGACAGCGCACGAATTCAAGCTGCTCAAATTCTTTACCGAGAATGCCGAACGCGTGCTCACGCGGGATGTTCTGCTGACCGAGGTTTGGGGCTACAATTGCTATCCAACCACGCGAACCGTGGATAATCAGATTCTGAAATTGCGCCAAAAACTGGAGCCTGATCCCGCCAACCCCAGGCATCTGCTGACCATCTATGGCGCGGGATATAAATTCATGCCGTGACCGATTTCCTGAAGGCCGCTGGGTCCTGGTTGTATGGGAGAGCAACAGGTGCGTGAAAGGCCCGCGGCACGAACGCATGTTCTTCTGGTTCTGGCCATGGCCATGGTCATTGCCGTTGCTGCTGTCCTGAGCCTCTTCCTCATCCGTCACCGCCTCGGTCAACAGGTCACGAGTGCCCTGTCAGCGGACCTCAATCATTCAGTTGCCGCTTTTCAGAACATGCAGGCTGAACAACTCGGTGTTCTCGAACACGAGAACGCTCTGCTGGCTGAACTGCCCACTCTGAAGGCCCTCATGACCAGCGGCGATGACCTGACCATCCAAAATGGAGCACGAGAATTCTGGGATCTGAGTGGCGCCGATCTGTTCATTATGGCAGACCCCAGCGGACGCATCGTTGCAGGCTATTCCAGGCAGCCGAAGGTGGTTCCGACCCTCTCTGACGGTCTCCAGTCGCTGCTGGCCTCGCCGGACAAACATTACTTAATTGCAGGGGGCTCTCTCTATGCCTGCGCCTCCCGGCCTCTCTATTTTGGCAGCGAGACGGAAGGCACTCTTCTCGGTTATCTGGTCAGCGGGATATCCGTCGATCGGATGATAGGCGATATCAGCCACCCTACCGGCGTGGGTGTGGTCTTTCTCAGCGGAGCCACAAGTGTGGCGGCGACGCTCCCTCCCGATCAGCGGCGCAGCCTCGTCCAAAAGGCGGCGTCGATTGAGAAGGCCTCCGGCACAGTCACCGTAAAGCTTGGCAATGAGTACTTTCTCATCGCTTCACGGAATCTCTCGGCAACGGCTACGTCGCCGCTGAACCTGGTGTTCCTCGAATCCTTCAAGCCTGCGGAACAATCTATCGATCGTATCGATAAAATGATATTCCTTGCCGGACTCCTGGCGCTGTTTTCCGGCACACTGTTGATGATCATCGTATCGCGCCTGGTGACGCAGCCCCTCGAGGAACTCTCCGAGAGCGTCCGAGCATTCGGCCTGGGGAATATCGAATACCAGATTCCCCGCCATGGGACGCGAGAAGTGCGGGAGCTCAGCGCGGCATTTTCGAGTATGCGAAGCGAGATCCGGGAAGCCAACCAGCAGGTGCTGGAATCGGAGCGGCTGGCGACGATCGGCCGGATGGCAAGCTCCGTCTCGCACGATCTGCGGCACTATCTCGCCGCGATTTACGCGAATGCCGAATTTCTTGCCTCCGATCGATTTACGGTGAATGAGCGCGCCGAGATCTTCTCCGAGATCGGATTGGCGGTGAACGGCACGACGGAGATGATCGAGTCGCTGCTGATCTTCAGCCGTACCGGTGCAAGCGTGACACGGCATCCGGAGCGAACCGCGGCGCTGGTGAACCGAGCTGCGGCTCTGGTTCGAACTCATCCCGAGGCGGAAGCTGTCCGGGTGGTCACTCAATGCGTCGATGCTGCGGACACCATAGCATCCGTTGATGGGAAACAGATTGAAAGAGCCGTTTCCAATCTGATACTGAATGCCTGCCAGTCGGCGCGCCGCGTCGGCGCGGATGCCGCTGTTGTCGTGGCTGTCGAGCCGCGGGACGATCAGATCGTCATCAGCGTGACAGACAACGGACCGGGGGTTCCGGATAAAATCCGCGAAAGTCTCTTCGATCCGTTTGTCAGTGAAGGCAAGCAGCAGGGAACCGGGCTTGGCCTGACCCTTGCTCATTGCGTAGCCCGTGAACATGGCGGAGAAGTTGTGCTGGTGAGCAGCCAGCCTGGCAAGACCATCTTTGAGATGAAGATCGCACGCGACCTTCTGGCGCAGGAAGAACAGGATGGGCCAGAGCCGGATAGCGATGAACAGGTGATTTCAGATGAAAATATTAATCATTAACCAAAATCGGCAATTGGGAATAGCGGGCTTTTGGAGCGGCTGGAGCGGTTTGTCACTGCTGGTGATGTGTCTTCTGTTCACGGCCTCTTCCGCTCCAGCGCAGAATGGTGGCGAGCAGACGGTCACGCGCCGGATTCAGCAGCTCACCGATGCCATGACAAGGGTCCAGGCACAGGTGGAAGATTCGGAACGCCAGCTCGCGATCATGAAGAAGCAGCTGGAGGAATTGCAAATGGAGATGGCTCAGGGCCGGAAGTATCCTGCCGCAGGCCAGCAGACTCCTGAGCTTGCTTCTGAATCCGTATCCGCCTCTCTCACCGCCGCGGTCAATGATCTGCGCGAGCAAGAAGCTGTAACAGAGTCGCAAATCGCTACGCACGAACAGGACAAAGTGGAGAGCGAGTCGAAGTATCCGGTGCGCATTACCGGCATGCTGCTGCTGAATGCCTTTGCCAATCAGGGCGCGGTGGATGTGCCGGCCACGCCGACGATGGCGCTTCCTGGCTCAGGCAATGCCGGGGCATCTCTCCGGCAAACTGTGGTTGGCGTGGACGCCGAGGGCCCGCACCTGTTCGGTGCGCGCAGCTATGCCGACCTGCGAGCAGATTTCTATGGGAGCACCGGCACCAGTTCCGGGGAGAGTTCCGCCAGTTACTATAACTACACTGCTCCGCTGCGACTGCGTACCGCTCACGCGGGACTCCAATGGGATCAGGTGGAGGCGTATTTTTCGCTCGACCGGCCGATCCTCAGTCCGAATGCGCCGGATTCTCTGACGGCGGTCGCGGTGCCGGCGCTGGCCTGGTCTGGGAATTTGTGGACATGGAACCCACAGGCAGGGGTGAACGGGTATTTCCGCGGCATCAACGCTCGCGGCCTGGAACTACAGGCCGCGCTGATCGACACCGCCGACGCGCCCCTCACCGTACAGGCGAGTTCTTCCAACTCAGCGGGCTCAACGAGCATACCCGCATCGAACGCGGAGCAAAGCTCCAGGCCAGGCGTTGAGGCGCGGATCGCGGCGCTTGGATCGATGCACAATGAGGACCGCGACGACATCGGCGTAGGCGGATATTTTGCTCCGCACCACAGCGCGCTGGATGGCGGCTATGACTATGACTCCTGGGCGGCGACATTCGACGAGCGGCTCCTGCTGCCGGCGCGCCTCCAGCTGACAGGGAACGTCTATCGTGGCAGCGCTCTCGGTGGTCTGGGCGCCGGAGGTTACAAGGATTTCGCGTATGACCAAACGAACACCGGCAAGTACTACTTCCGCGCACTCGACGACGCTGGCGGGTGGGCGCAACTGAAGGAGCGCTTCAGCGAGCGCCTTGAAGCCAACGGTGCGTTCGGCATAGATAACGTCTTTGCCCGTCAACTTCGCCCTTATTTTCTGCCCACAGATCCGCTTGTGTATAACCTCGCCAGAAACAGGACCTATACCGGCAACGTCATCTACAGCCCGAGCACGTACTTGCTCTTCTCGTTCGAATATCGTCACATCGAGAGCGTTCCCGTGACCGGAGATGCTGCGATCAGCAATATATTTGGCGTAGCAGCGGGATACAAATTCTGATGGGAGCCCGGAGATACTGCGCCTGGTGTCTCTGCGCATTGCTTGCGCCAGCGCTGAGCTGCGGCCAAAGCCAGGAACACAGGAGACCCGCCGCGGAACTGCGGTTACAGATTGTGTCGTCGCTGCCCGGCAAGCATTCGGCTGTGCCCGCGGTTGCATGGCTGGAACCGCTGTCGGGAACTCCAGCTCTTCCGTTCATTCCGCAACGGCACTATACGCTGTTGCAGAAGAACCGCGCATTTCATCCCCATTTGTTGGTAATCCCGACGGGAAGTGTGGTTGAATTTCCCAACGCGGATCCCTTTTACCACAATGTGTTCTCGCTTTTCGAGGGAAAGCGATTCGACCTGGGACTGTATGAGGCCGGCTCCAGCAAATCGGTAAGGTTTTCGCGCGAGGGCGTATCTTACATCTTTTGCAACATCCATCCTGAAATGAGCGCTGTAATCCTCACTCTTTCGACGCCGCTTTATGCAATTGCTGATCGCGACGAAGCTTTCATGTTCGTCGGCATACCTCCAGGCAACTATCGCCTTCATATCTGGATCGAAGGCGTGCCGCCCTCGTTCCTCGCGGGACTGAACCGGACCCTTCGCATCGACTCGAAAGCAGTGGATCTTGGAACCGTGTCGGCTCCGATTGCGCAGCCGCGAACCGCTTCCCACACCAACGAGTTCGGCCGTTCATACAGCATCCATCAGGACACGGTTTATTAGAATAGGTGTGGCAAACCGCTACTGAGTCGCTCCCTTCCGATTAGCCGATCGAATTAGCAGAACTTTCGCCCCGATTCAGGCCCTGATCAGGACTTTCTTGTGCCATGTGGGCCACGGCCTTCACCGCCGCGGGCATCCCGGGCGATCACGTGCTCTATCTATTCCGCCGATCCGCGGAGGAATAATCACAAGCAGCTTTGAAGAGAATCTCCAACCCAGGGCACATACAAACAGATGACGACTGCCGGACATTCTGGAGACACCACCCCGATTGGCTGGAGATAGGATGGACGGCAGGATCCAAACCGAACCAATGATCCTCCAGCAAATCGCCGCGGTGATTTCACCACACACTCTCGCGGCTCCATCTGCTGGTCCTCGGAGCCGCCGCGCCGGAGACGCTCATCTGAGAAAAGGCGAGAGAGCACAGTGGCGCTGAACGCACTCCCGGTCCAGGATAAGCGATGGCCTCCACACTGCGCCGCACCTTCCTCAAACAGGCTGCATCTGCGGCTGTGCTCCCGCTGATTCCCGAAATCATCACGGGATGCACATCTGCTTCTCTTTCTGCGCGGATGCGCTACAACGTGCTGAGCGCGCAAGGGCAGGCCATGATCAGGAAATACGCGCGCGCTGTACAGATCATGATGTCCAAACCAGCCTGGGACCCGAGCAGCTGGACCTTCTGGTGGTACACCCATGCAATCCCAATGTCGAAATCCGCGGCGATCCAGCAGGTATTCGGCCAGGCCTCGTCGCCTGCGGAGCAGCTGGCCCAGAAAGCGTGGTGGACCTGTCAGCCCCACCAGGAGGGAGAAAATACCGACAACTTCCTGCCGTGGCACCGCATGCTTGTTTACTTTCTTGAAAAGATGATCGGCGCGGTTCTGCATGACGACACCTTCACCTTGCCGTATTGGAACTGCTCTCCGGGCTTGCCATCCAGCCAGAGCGGCATTATGCCCGAAGTCTTTCGTTCGCCCAACGACCCGCTCCTCGCTTCTCTCTACGTTCAGGACAGGAACGACGGCGTAAACAGCGGCGCGCCCATCGATAGCCAGAATCCGGGCGTGCTCAGCGCCACCAGCGCGATGGCCGAAACGACTTATTCGTCAAACAGCCCAAAGCAGGGATTTTGCAACAGCATCAATCTTGGCGTACACGCTTACGTCCACGCTCTGGTGGGCACTGTCACCAATATGGGTTATGTGCCGACGACAGCTCAGGATCCAGTTTTCTGGATGCACCACTGTAATATCGACCGCCTTTGGGCCAGCTGGAACCGAGCGGGCTACCCCAATCCAACCGATCCAAACTTTCTCAGCCAGACCTTCTGGTTCGCTGGTCCGGATGGCGAGGCCGTCTCCATCAGAGTCGGCGATGTCATGTCGATTGCGCAATTGAATTACACCTATCAGGAGTTTGAGCCTGTGCCGTCTCCGCTCAACCAACCTTCACCGAGGCTGCGCAATCTCGCGCCCGGCGCGCCTGTTTCTACGACAGTCGTTGCCTCCGCGACGGCTATTTCGCTCGGCTCGGAGATTGCGACGGTTGAGATCAGGCCCGCTCCCGAAGTCGGGAACCGGGTGTTCGACCGGTCGCTTGCGGCGCCGCTCGCCCCGGATCTCGGAGCCTATTATCTCGTTGTTCGCGATCTGCGGATCAGCGCGCAACCAGGAGTCATCTACAGCCTCTATCTCGATGTTTCCGAAGGCGCTTCAGACGAGACTCTGCACGCTCACAAGGTGGGCGATCTGAACTTCTTTCAGGCTATGCCGGGAATGGAGATGAATGAGCCCACCCGTTTTGTGAGTTATGACATCACAGAACTCGTAAATAGTCTCGGGTTATCCGGTTCCAGCAGCGGTGTATCCCTTACCATCATCCCTTCAGGAGAGCCTGCTCCCGGATCCGAGCCGGTGATTGGATCGATCAACATTCAGAAGGTGTAGGAAATACTTCCATATGCGCGAAGACTGCAACGAAGGGGATGCCGGTGAATTCTTACCGGGACAGACTGGCATCAAAGGATCCTGAGATGGCATGCGCGAAGAAGCATACGCCGGATCAGATCCTGATGTTCCTGGGGGAAATCGCGATGAGATGGTAAACAGAGAGAGCGCAGCCAGCCTGGAGAGCGAGCGGTGTCACTAAGCAGGAATTGCGCTTCGTTTGCGTATGAACGCGCAACAGAGTCGATTGATGAGATGAGTGGTCGGTTTTGGATTTCGCAGGAGACCGCTTATCGGCTTCTTTGATCGCTGCTGTTGAATTCGTGGTCGCTCCGGACCGGAATTACAACTTCGTGACGGCATAATGACAACTCACATGCAGCAGATTAGTAATCTACAGAAATCGTGCCCGAACATGCGTGCGGACATGAACCTGGATGCGCGATGCAGGCGAAAAACCTGAGATGCTGGACTGAGCCGAACTGCGGATGACACCTGTTTATCTGAACCGTATTGCGAAGGCCGTTCCGGAGCATGACATTCATCAGGCTTTTGTAGAATATGCGGAACAGATGCTTCGTGATGAGCGTGCGCGCGCTCTGTTCCTGAGGATGGTCTCGAAGTCGGGGGTCGAGCATCGTTTTTCCCCACTGCAAGTGACCAGACCGACGAAGGCGAATGCGGCGGATGTATACGAAATATACGTGCCGGGCAATTTTCCGTCGACGGCGAAGAGGATGAAGCTGTTCGAGCAATTCGCGCCGCCGCTCGCGGCGAGCGCTCTCGATCGGCTTGGGCTGACGAAGCAGGAACGGAAACGAATCCGGCACGTTATCGTGACCTGCTGCACGGGGCTGTATGCGCCGGGAATAGATTTTGCCATCATAGATCATACAGGGCTGGCATCTTCCACGGAGCGGACGATCATCGGCTTCATGGGATGTTATGCGGCGATCAATGGGCTCAGGCAAGCCAGGCACATCGTCCGCTCGGAACCGGGGGAGAGCGTGTTGATGGTGAACCTGGAGCTGTGCACGCTTCATCTAAACGAAACGCAGAACCTGCAGGAGGTGTTGTCGTTTCTGATTTTCGGTGATGGATGCGCGGCAAGCCTGATCAGCAGCGAGCCAGTCGGGCTGGAAATTGAAGGGTTTCGCGCAATGCAGATTGATGGCACGCGTGAGATGATTACATGGCGGATTGGCGATCTGGGATTTGAAATGATGCTTTCCGGACGGGTGCCGCGCATGATCGCGAAGGAGCTTCGGGCTTACGCGGGCAGCTTTCAGACTCGCGACACGGATCTGTGGGCGGTACATCCAGGTGGACAGTCGGTGCTGGATGCGGTGCAGAATGGCCTGGAACTCTGTCCGGAGGCGCTGTGGGCTTCGCGGCGGGTCCTGGCCCAATTCGGGAACATGTCGTCCGCCTCCGTAATGTTTGTGCTGCATGAACTCATGGAAAGAGCGCGGCCGGGACAGCGTGGCTGTGCGATCTCGTTTGGGCCGGGAATGACAGCGGAAACGATGCGTTTTCATGCTGCCTGAAAAGAGGGATTTTTCGCGGCGCGCGCATTTTCCAGAGCTGATGGACGGCCCATCGGCTTATGAAGAGTTTCGGGCCTCCCTGCGCGACCTGGAGAAGGTGAACAAGGCGGTGTTTGCGTATTCCCCGACGCTTAATTGGCTGGCGCAATTCGCGACGGGAAGGGATGCTCCAGTGCACATTGTGGATGTGGGCTGCGGCGGTGGCGACGTACTGAGGCGGATTGGGCGTTGGGCACGGGCGCACGGAATGAAGGCGAAGCTGACAGGAATCGATCTGAATCCACACGCGGCACGAGCAGCGCGAGAGTTTACGAGAAATGACAGTGGGATTCAGTGGATAACGACAAATGTGCTGGCGTATCAACCGGATGAGCCGGTGCATGTGGTAATTAGCTCGTTGTTTACGCATCATTTGGAAGATGACGCGATCGTGCAGTTTCTGCGCTGGATGGAGCGGACGGCAGAGCTCGGGTGGTTCATCAATGATTTGCATCGGAAACGGCTGCCGTATTACGGGTTCAGGACTCTGGCGTGGGCGAGGCGGTGGCACAGATTTGTACAGCACGATGGACCACTCTCGATTCTGCGCAGCTTTTCGCGAACGGAGTGGGAAACTTACTGTGCTGCGGCGGGGTTAATCGGACGCGATGTGGAAATTGAGGAACGGTGGCCGGCGCGGCTCTGCGTGTCCCGTGTCAGAAGATGAGTGAGTCCAAGGATGCATTGATCGTGGGGGGTGGCCCGGCTGGCGCTGCGCTGGGGTCTTTGCTGGCTCGCGCAGGTCGGGCGGTCGCGATCGTTGAACAGAGTTCTGCTGCGCACGATAAGGTTTGCGGGGACTTCCTCAGCTATGAAGCGATTCATTACCTGCGGATGCTTGGAATCGACTTTGAGAGCATGGGCGCTACCGAAGTGACGAATGTGCGGCTGGCCTCGCGTGAGCTAATTGGTGAATACGCGCTGCCATTTACCGGCATGGGGCTGAGCCGGCGGCTGTTGGATGAAGCGCTGCTGGCAAATGCGCGAAACTGCGGGGCGGAAGTGCTGCGCGGCAAACGTGCGGAGCATTTGCGGCGCTCAGAAGACGGATGGGTTGTGCTGCTCGGGTCCGGAGAAGAGATTCGCGGATCCAGTGCATTTGTCGCGACAGGAAAGCACGATTTGCGCGGATGGCGCCGCCCGGAAGGGAAGCAGAACGATCTCGTCGCCTTTAAGATGTACTTCCGGTTGAGACAAGAAATGGTGAACGTGCTTGCCGGTCAGGTAGAACTGGTGCTCTTTCCCGGGGGTTACGCGGGATTGCTGGGCCTTAGCGGAGGCGTCATGAACCTGTGCCTGCTGGTGCGAAGAACGGTCTTCCGCGAACTTGGGGCCGATTGGACGAAGCTGCTGAAGCATATTTGTTGTTCATCCCGATACTTTGCGCGGTATCTCGAAGGCGCGGAGGAACTGCTGGAGAAGCCTCTCGCAATTTCAGCAATTCCCTATGGATATGTGCGTGCGAATGCGGCGGGCGGCGTGTGGCGCCTGGGCGACCAGGCAGCGGTAGTTCCATCGTTTTCCGGAGATGGCATTTCAATGGCACTCCACAGTGCGCAGCTCGCAGCACAGTTTTTTCTTGACGGGAGAACCGCGGGAGAATTTCAGGAGCAGCTCGCCCAGCAACTGAAATGGCCGGTTCTTGCGGCCCTGGCGTTTTCCCGAATTATGGTTGGAACGCCGGCAGCAGCACACGGGCTTCGCCTCTGGCCCAGGGCTCTGCGGGCAATTGCGCGGTTGACCCGAGTACCACGATGCGATCTGATTGCAGAGCCATGTAGTGCCGCGGTGCGGGATTGATGCAGCACAGTCGTGATCGCTCGCGACGCGGTGCTGGTAGCTGCCTTGTTTATCAAGTTGCAGGGGCATGGGTCAAAGCCAGCGAAGAAACAGTTAGTGGGTCAGATGATCGCATGGCGCATCACCGAAGAATGCTCCAAAACCGCGGACCCTGAGATAATCTCCGTTGAAGAAGGCGGATGTCAGAG
The DNA here is from genome assembly GCA_030037475.1 of Acidobacteriaceae bacterium. Lineage (GTDB taxonomy): Bacteria > Acidobacteriota > Terriglobia > Terriglobales > Acidobacteriaceae > Palsa-343. The sequence continues at coordinate 2,394 of JASHRH010000384.1, read as the reverse complement.
AAGTGCAGCATCGGTGCTTCCGTTCGGCCTTTTGCGGTCCACTATTTGTCGCATGGCTCCGCTCAGCGGGGACAGGTGCGCCGCCCAGGAGTGATGCTCCTCCACAAAGCGCCGCGCGGCACTGGCAAATGCCAGGCCTCGTTCTGCATACCCCAGGAATGAGGCGATTGCACTGCCCCACTCCTGAGGAGTGGTCGCCACGGCGATATGTTGGCCAGGAATTGCGCCCAGCCCCTCAAGCCCGAGTGTCGAGGCGACGGCGGGAATGCCAAGTGCCATGTATTCCAGAAGCTTGTTTTGTATGCCTGCGCCAAAGCGGATTGGGCAGACACCGGCTGAGGCGCCGCGCGTTGCCTCGCGCACGCTGTCTACGCGCCCGGTCACCTCGATGCCCTGGTTGCGCAGCCGCCGGGCCAGTTCGCGTCGAATTTCTCCTATCACTTTGAACCGAGCCTGCGGTACGCGAGCGCGGATGGCAGGCAACAGGTCCTGTGCGAAATACGTGATGGCATCCACATTGGGACGAGAGAGATTCTTTCCGATGAAGACGATGGTTCTGCCGTCGGGAGCGTATTCAAAGGGAAGAGATTCGGTATCCACTCCATTGGAGCACACAAGGACCCGCTGGGCATCCTCGCCAAGATCGAGGGATTCACGATCGACAGGCGATACCATTACAGTGCGATCGCAGGTGCGGATCGCCCGCTTTTCGAAGCGACGGAGCCGCCGCGCTTCGGCGCGGTAGGCCAAAGCCCTGAGGCCAGTCATATGCTTCGCAGCGCGCATGTAGGCGAGCGAAATCGCGTCCGTCATTTCGACGATCTTCGGAATTCGATACGGGAAAAGATATTCGACGGTACGCACCAGATGCGCGAGTGCAGCGTCATGCCCAGGAACCATATCGCGCACCTTCCGGGCGAAAGCGGCATTGCGGTAGTAGCCGACCTGCGCGGGGATGCTCCCGGGGAGCGTGCTGGCCAGCCCCGCCATTCGTGCCCAGCGTTTGTGCCGCACGCGTGTCACGCGCGTGAATAGGTCATCGTCCGGGAGCTCCTGTTCCATCTCCGCGTCGGTTGTGCACAGGCTGAGCAGAGAAAGGTCGAATTCCCGCGAGAGCTGCCGGCAGATCTGCCAGATACGCAGGCGATCGCCGCCTACAGGAGGCCAGGGAAGTCGAGGTGTAAGCACGAGAACCCTGGGTCTCATGGTTTTTCGGAAGCCTCCGTTGCACGCCGGCCGTGCTGATCGAGCCGATTGGCCTTGAGGAATCGCGCAATCTCCTGGTGCAGGAATGCATGTTCTGCGGGCTCGCGCGGGACAACTCCAGGCCCGGCAGCTTCGCAACGCGCCCATGCATCCAGAAAGCGGTTAAGCCCGGAATAGAGAAAGACCACGGAGTCTCTCTGTTCGCGAAAAGGAGGGATGTCCGAGGCGACAATGCGGCAGGCGCAGATCCTGGCCTCAGCTATCGATCGACCGTACCCCTCTTGCCGGGAGTGCACCCACACCCAGGCAGCGGATCGATAGGCTTCGCCGACTTCTTCGCCGTCAAGGCGTGGAAGAACGGTAATCCTGGCCGCCATTTCCCTGTGGCTGGAGCAAAAAACATCGACTGCTTCAGCATGGCCGGAAATTCCGAGGATCTTGAGGTTCCTCTTCATCCATAACCCGGAGGCTAGATAGATCTCAAGTGCGCCCAACAGGTCCTTGTTGACTCCCCAGCCGCTACAGAGCAAGACATCTTCGCCGCGCGGACCATGTGCGGGGCGAAGTTGCTGCATGAAGCGAAAAAACGTATTGGGGAAAACGAAGGTGCGGGAGCGGGGAAAGAGCTTCGCGCGATGCGCCGCCTTCTCTGACCTGCGCGAAATAAAGACGACGTCGCGGCCCAACAGCGCGTGAATGTATTGGGTGCCCCGGATGTAGCGAAATGACAACTTTGTGTGTCGCCGCGAATAAGGAATCAGGTCATGCACCACGAGCACAGATTTTCCTGTGAGTGAGCCAAGAATGGAGACGGAGTTATAAGGGTGAATTATTCGCCGGTATCGCAATCCTTGCAGCGGAAGGGCCAACTGCTCCCAGATCGCAAAGAGCATATCCAGCAGCGGCCGCGGCAGCCGTCCCAGCGGCGCGGGGCAGCACACTTCGCGGCACCGGATCCCCTGCTGTTCCAGTCCGACGCGCAGATTCTGCACGTAGGAGGGGATGCCGCGTTGCAGGACGCCCGAAAAGAAATTGAAGATGAGAACATCGTCACGCCCGGTTTGTGACGTTGCGTGGCTCGAAGAACCACACGGCCCTGCCGGGACTGCTGACGGGGAGCGCTTCACGAGCATTCTCCCTGGACGCGAATCGCGCGCCGCAGTACTTTGCCCGCGCGAATATAGCCAA
>JASHRH010000383.1 GCA_030037475.1 Acidobacteriaceae bacterium | reverse complement strand
TAGTCGGCCTGGATCACGCGAAAGCCGAGATGCGGAAGGAGCCGCAGGTCGACTCCGCCGCCGGCTTCCATGGCAAAGGCGTTCGCTGACGATTCGGTCCTGCCGGGTACAGGGATGATGGTGTTATAGGCGTGGACGCCGCCAAAGAGCGCCTGCCCGAAAATATCGATGGGATGCCGGCCGCGCACGGCTCGCGGGACGTGCCAGGTATAGCGTGGGCCTGCCCAGTAATCCATCTTGGAAAGATCGAGACCCGGAGCAATGCTGGAGGCACGATCGCCGAGCAGCTCGGCGGCCACGCCGAATCCATGCCAGAAGGTCATGCCGAAATCAATGCCCGGACCACCCAGCCAGAAGCAGCAGTCATTGGGCGCGACCTGCGCGCGCTCGCCATTGGCGGTGAAGGCGAGGTTCACGTCGCTGAGACCGGCGTGGCTGGTCTGCGCCCGCATTGCGGAAGGAGCAACGAAGAGGACCGCAGCAAGCAGACTATAGCCGATCTTTCCAGGCATTCTCTCGATCTCCTTGCTATTCCACCGTCAGGGTGACCGCGGCGGAGTGACTCAGTGCTCCGGAAGTTGCAGTGACGCTGATGTTGTACGTCTGCGACTGATGCCCAAAGTATCCAGTGCCCGAGCCGCAGCCCGTAAGGCCGGCGATGGCTCCGGCGGCAGCGACAATCAGCGCCAGAACCGCAAGGGCGCGGTTGAGCCGCCGAGCCGCACGCCGCATGCGCCACGCGAAAGGCAGGAAGATCATCGCGAACCATGCGGGCGAAGGATTACGGTCCTCATGGTGGAGCGCCGCGGCATTGTTCGGCACCGTGATGGTCAGCGTTACGCTGGTGGATCCGGAACCGGCGGGAATGACAGATGGCGAGAAGGTCGCCACCGCGCCTGACGGCAATCCGGAGGCAGACAGCGTGACAGCGGCGGGGAAGCTGGCGCCGTCGAGCGGACTGACGACGAGATTGAAGACTGCCGTACCACCCGGGGTAACTGTGGCGGAAGTGATGCTGGCCGTTGTCAGGCTCAGCGTGAAGTCTTCCACATTCTGCGTGACGGGAGAGCTGGTGAGCGCCGTGAAGTTCGTGTCGCCGCTATAGGCTGCCGTGATCGAATGCGTGCCCGCGCTCAGGCTGCTGGTGGTCAGGGCAGCCACGCCCGCAGTCAGCGGCGAGGTCCCGAGCAGCGTCGTTCCGTCATAGAAGCTCACCATTCCGGTGGGCGTGCTGATGGAAGAAGTCACGCTGGCCGTGAAGGTGGTCGGATTGTCGAGCAGGACTATCGCCGCCGAAGTGGTCAGCGAAATCGCCGGAGTCGCCGGGTTCACCGTGAGCACGACGCTCTGGCTGGCGGTCGTGTAGTCGGTCGAATCCGTGGGCGCCAGGCTGACGCTGAGCGTCTGCTGACCACCCGTGAGCACAGCACCGAGGGCCGGCGAATACGTCAGCGTACCGGAAACACTGGCGCTGGCGTTGAGCTGGGCGGCCGTGAGCGGCGTGCCGTAGACGATGGCAGCCGGTGTCGCCCAAGTGATGGTGGGCGTGGCCTGTTGCACCTGGACCGAAACCGGTGCGCTGCTCGCGCTGGTGTAATTCGAGGTTCCGGCGAAGCTGAGCACCACAGAGTGTGTGCCGGCGTGGAGCTGCCCGTAGGTGGTGCTCACAGTTCCGTTCGCATAAGTGGCGGCCGGCACAATGGCGGAGCTGGGCGTGTTCTGGTCGATGACGAACGAGAATGCCGAGGCAGCCACTCCGGAGGGCACCGGCGCGATGGCGCCGCTGAACTGCACAAGGGTTCCGTAGACCGGTTTAGGCGGCGTGGCCTGCATCGTCAGAGAAGTCGAAGCGGGATTGACCGTGAGTCCCACATTCTCCGTCGCCGTGGTGTAGTCCGTTGTGTCGTTCGGCGTGAAGGTGACGGAGAGCGTCGTGGATCCGGCGTTCAGCACGGCGCCGAGCGCCGGCGAATACGTCAGCGTCCCGGGGACACTGGCTGTCGCATCGAGCTGCGTTGCGCTCAGAGCTGTGCCGTAGGTGATGGCAGCGGGAGCGGTCCACTGGATCGTCGGGGTGGCCTGCTGCACCACCTGAGGCAGAGCCGTTGACGTTTCAGGCAGCCAGGCTGCGTCGCCGCTATACGCGGCGGTGATGGAATGCGGACCGGCCGTGAGCGACGACGTGGAGAAGCTGGCTGCGCCGCCGGAAAGAGTGGCGCTGGCCAGGGAAGTTGTCCCGTCGTAAAAGGCGATCGTCCCGGTCGGCGCAGGCGTGCTGCCGGCCGGCATGGTGGCCGTGAAGGTGACCGAGTTGCCGTAGACGGAAGGATTCAGGCTCGATGCGAGCACAGGGATCGCGGCAGATTGCGTCGCCGAGCCGCTGAGCAGGACGGTCTGCGGCACCACGCCGCTTCCGCCAAGGATGACGCTGCCAGCGGAGCTGCCCGCAGCCGTGGGAAGGAACTCGATGTTCTGGGTGCAGCTGGATCCGGAACTCAGCGAGATGGGCACAGCGGAGCAAGTGCCTCCGCTGGCGAGCTGGAAGCTGCCGGTGAAGGCGATGCTCTGCACGGTAAGCGTTCCGCTGCCGGAATTCGTCAGGGTAATTGCCTGGGCCGTGCCGGCGACGCCCACAGCCTGAGCAGGGAAGGCGATCGAGGGCAGATTGACAGAGCGCACGCGCTGGTTTGCCTGATCCGCAACGGCTATGTTGCCGGAGGGCGTAACGGCAGCAGTGCGCGGCTGGTTGAGCAGGGCAGCCGTGGCCAGGCCGGAATCGCCGCCATAACCCTGCGTGCCGGAGCCGGCAATGGTCGCGATCGATCCGTTGCCCACCTCGCGCAGCCGCTGATTGTCCGTATCAGATATATAGAGGTTGCCGGCCGCGTCGATGGCGACGCCGGAGGGCCGCGCCAGCGCCGCGGCGGTCGGGCTGCCGCCATCGCCGGAGAATCCGCCGCTGAAGCCGGTCGCCGCGCCGCCGGCTACGGTGGTGATGACGCCGCCGCTGACCTCGCGGATGCGCTGGTTATGCCGGTCGGCAATGAAGACGTCGCCGGAGCCATCGATCGCAATTCCGGTCGGGCCGTCGAGGGAGGCGCTCGCGGCGCTGCCGCCATCGCCGCTGAATCCCTGCACTCCGTCGCCGACGATGGTGGTAATCGTCCCGCCGGAAACTTCGCGAATGCGCTCGTTGTCGGTATCCGCAATATAGAGATTGCCGCTGCTATCGACCGCGACCGCCGTGGGCTGATCCAGAGAAGCGTTGGCCGCCGCGCCGTTATCGCCCGAGAATCCCGCGGTCCCGTTGCCCGCAACCGTGTTGATCACGCCGCCGGAGACTTCGCGAATGCGGTTGTTGTGCGAGTCCGCGATGTACAAGTTGCCATTGGTGTCCACCGCGATGCCGGTGGGCGTGTCCAGCCAGGCGCTGGTGGCTGGGCCGCCGTCGCCCGCGAATCCCTGCTGGCCGGTGCCCGCCACGGTGGTCACCGTGCCCGAGGGCGTAACCATGCGGACCACGTTGTTATTGCTGTCCGCGATATACAGATTGCCGGCGGCATCGTACGCCACGGCAGAGGGCGAGGCAAAAGTGGCGCTGGCGGCAGGGCCGTTGTCGCCGGAGTAGCCGATGCTTCCGGTGCCCGCGACCGTGCCCGCGGTTGCGCCGGGAGTCACGGTGAGCACGGCCTGCGCGGCCGCCGAGGGAGCTCCCAGGCTGAGCGCCGCCGCACAGGCAAGAAACAACAGAGCGCCAGACAGACGCCTTGCAGTTTCGCCCGCAGGGGAAACCGTGGCTCGCGAGGAGGAGTTGTGTGTATACGCCCGTTGGGTCATCCCTGAACCTGCATCACCAAACTCGGTTCGGCCTCGCTTTCCGGCGCCTTCGCCGGAGTTTCCCGCAGCCAGCGCAGCATCCGCGGATAAATGGACGGGCTTCCTGGAAGCGGCTGGGTGGTCATCCCCACCCACCACAGAATCGGCAGGCCCACGCAGTCGCCGGAGCGATAGCGCTCGAGAAGGCTCGCGGCCTGGCCGCGGTAGCCATCGGGATGGAAGACGACCTCGGGCGGAATCCCGATATGCAGCGCGGCGGCATACGACCACGCGATCGCGGCCATCTCTTCGGCCGGATCGGTCGAGCCCGGAAACTCCTCCGCGCGCCGCTCCGGCGTCATCACCGCCAGATGCCCGGCCTCGTGCAGCAGGTCGCCGGGGTAACGCAGGGCGCCGGGATCCACGCGCAGGCCGCCGCTCACCATCTGGATGCCGGGAAGAAAGCTCGTGGAAGGCACCGGCGCGATCCGGACGGACAAGCCGATCCCGCGCAGGAACGAGAAGATGCGCTCCAGGACCTCCTGGCGATCGACCTCGACGCCGTGTTCGGCGGCGATCCGCTCCCGCACTTCCGGCGGCGCAGTCGTGGCCGGGCAGGGCGGCTGCCATTCCATCTCATACGAAAGCTCGTCGCCGGAAACCCTCATAAAACCGAGGCGCTCATAGAGCCGGAGGGCGGGATTGCTGCGGGTCACGCTCAGGCGCAGAGGAACCTGTTCCAGGGCCGCTGTCTGCTGCATCCGGCGCAGCGCCCAGCCGCCGATGCCGCGGTTGCGATGCTCCGGCAACACGGCAATATCGAGGACGCGATAGCAGCGGGGCTGGCGCTCCATCCAGCACCTGCCCGCCGGCGTGCCGTCTTCGAGGCAAAGGATGGTGTCAACCGCGGCCGGGTAGCTCTGCGCATACGAGACCTGGCGGGCGCGGTACTGCATCTCCAGCAAAGGACGAAGCTGCTCCCTGGACCAGCCGAGAGGAGCAAACTCCCGCGCCTTCTCCTCCGTAAACAGGCGAACGAGCAGAGGCTCGTCTTCCGCTGTCGCCATCCGGGTTGTGAACAGCTCCGCCATCGGTTCCGGAATCGAGGGGAGCCGGCGGATCAGCCGCCAGCCCGCCTTCGAGGTTGGGTTAGCCGCGCGTGGGGTAGATCCCCTGCAGGCAAATAGCGAAGTTCACGCACAGATAAGGTGGCTCGATGCTGACCGGCTGGCTGCCGCCGGTCGACGCATTGGTGACCGTGCCGGCAGGAGCCGGTATCGCAACCGTGCCGCCCGAGACTCCGCCGATATTGCCCCGGGTGTTGGCAGGTGGATTCGTGATGTAGAGATTGGCGTTCTGGTTTCCCTGTTTCGCAATGCCTGCCAGAAAGTTACCGTTTGGAGTGGGTGTACTGCCGGCCTCCGAGCTGCCCTGCACGGTCACCGTCACCGGCGCGCTGCTGCCGCCGGTGCCGGCAAAGGTTGCCGCGTGCGTGTGCGCCGGGAGGTTGTTGATGGTCAGCGTCACTGCCTGTATGCCGCCGTTTTGTCCAAATACGTAGGGTGGCAGTCCCGCGCCCTGGCCCTGGCCGAGCGGCACGCGGCCCTGCAGGTCCGGCAGACCGAAAGTGGTCTGGCCGTTGCCGCCAAACGAGGTGCCCAGCAGCGAGAACAATGCCGTGTTTTGCGAGACGGACAACATCTGCCCCTGGCACAGCGCCCAGCCATAGGGCGCGAAGTTGAAAGCCACCATCCTGATTTCACCCAAATATGCATCCGCCATAATTTCTCCTTACCTGCGCAGTGCAGGCCGTTCCTTCGAAATTTTCCAAGCCGTGAGCGTCGCTGCACGGCGCCTCAGATACTGAGTGAGCTGAGTCGTCTCACTTGTTCTTTTCAACGAAATCAACCTTCTCCGGGGAAAATAACACTTCGGAACCTGCTGCCATGCCTGAATCGGCAAAACCTGCTGCCAACATCCGCCCCACTTATCGAAACGCATTTGCCGGCCGCCCCCGCTTCCGTCGGTTGCGCGCCGTGCCGGCAGTTATGGCTCACGTTGCTCGCAGTTCGCTCGCCACCGCAGGCCGCTGCACCGCGCGCAAACACACCTCCGGCTAGGGGAGTACCAGAGGCCCGGCAAGACACGCGTCGGCCAGCGTTGTGGGTGAACCGTAATCCTCCGTTTCCGCGTTATAACCCCCTTCTTCCGTAACGGTGCAGCTGGAAAATGACGGCCAGCCGAGCGTGGTTTGCGGGTCGAACGAAGTCAGTTCCCAGCCGCCGAAGCCGTTGTCGAAACCACCGAAAGTGCTTCCGTCGTAACCCTGGTGGGGATTGCACTCCCAGGAGCCGTCGGGAGTGCCGGCGCCGCTGCCGCTGGATTCGTATTCGCCTTCCTCGCTGAAGTCGTCGGTTGACGTACACTCATCGTCGCTCGTACTGCACGACGCGCCGGGGCCTTGCGGCGAAGTGACGATATCCTTGGTGGCGGTTCCGCTGATCACGTACCAATGGTCGTTCGCCCCGGACCAAACCACCGTTTTGTAGAACGTGGGGACGCCGCCCCATCCATCCGTGCCATCGACGAGGTAGCCCGTGCCGGTACAGCCGCTGCTGCTGTCCGTGCCGCTGGTCCAGTCAATATCTGCATCCGGGAAGGTTCCATCGATATTGACGGTGATGAAGTACCCCGAGTTAAAGATCGTAACCGTACTCCCGGTCTGCGAAATCAGGGTTCCCAGAACATTGCCGTTGGCATCCGTAACGGTACCCGCGCCGGTGGCGCCGGTAGCGCCGATGGCCCCCGTCGCGCCGGTTTCACCCGTAGCGCCCGCGGCTCCGTTCGTCCCGGCCGCCCCTGTAGCTCCGGTGGCTCCGGTCGCTCCTTCCGCGGCGACCTGGATCCAGTCGGAGGAATGGGTGGGCGGATCGACGCCTTCCGCCGAAGCAACCAGCAGGTAATAGCTGCCTCCGTTCGTGGTGCATCCGCCATTGCAGGAGACAATCTGCCCCTGCTCATAGGTGGTGCCGCTGCTGTAGGCGGTCACGCCGGTGAAGGTGCCGGCCGCGCCGGTATCGCCGGTTGCGCCCGGCGGTCCCTCCGGCCCGATGTCCCCTGTATCGCCCGTGGCTCCGGTCGTTCCGATCGCTCCGGTCGCTCCTCCCGCGGCCACTTCGATCCAGTCGGAGGAATGGGTAGGCGGATCTTCACCTTCCGCCGAAGCAGCCAGCAGGTAATAGCTGCTTCCGTTCGTGGTGCATCCGGTGCCGCTCTCGAGACTGCAGGAGACAATCTGCCCCTGCTCATAGGTGGTGCTGCTGTTGTAGGCGGTCACGCTGGTGAAGGTGCCGGTGGCGCCGGTATCGCCCGTCGCTCCGGTCGTGCCGATGGCGCCGGTTGTGCCGATGGCGCCCGTTGCGCCCTGAATTCCCTGAATCCCCTGGATGCCTGTCGCGCCCGTGGCTCCCGTCGCTCCGGTGGCTCCGGTCGCGCCTGGC
>JASHRH010000382.1 GCA_030037475.1 Acidobacteriaceae bacterium | reverse complement strand
AGCGACCACCCAATGGTGCTGGTGAAGAGCACCAGCAGCTCGTAGTCAGCCAGAATCTTCGTAACGCCCTGCCAGGAAACGTGGTGCGGGTTGGCGTCCAGCAGACGCGCGCCCTCCAGCATGCCGGTGGGATACGCCAGCCAGACCGGGTACCAGTAGGACTCGATTTCGCGGGTGGCCGGCCACCGCGAACTGGCTCCGCCATCGAAGTTCTCAAATGACGGCGGATTGAGGAATAGGGTCTTCAGGGGCATCGTCTTCCGATTAGTTTACCATCGGGCGGGGATGGCTGCTGCGAAGCCTAAATATCAGTATCTGCGAGATTAAGCCCTGGAGCGATCAGAGATCCAGGCGCGTGAGTCACTTCAGCGAAGACTGGACCCAGCTGGTGATCTGACCGGTGGCGCGCAACAGATTCAGCTCGACCTTCATCAGCGCGAAATTCGCGTCGAGCATGTCCTCATAGCGTTCACGCTCCTCAATACGAGCCTGCTGCGCCTGGATAGGCGTGGCGCTCGGCGCTGTTGGCGAGCCTGATCCGTTGACGAGTTCGCTCTCCACGGATTTCAACTGGTCTTCTGAGATCTCGTCCTGGATCTCCGTCACGCGCTGCTGGGCTGTCAGCTCGAGGATGCTGTGCCGCATCTGGAGCGTCGCTTCGCTGAGTTGGCTTTGGCTCTGGTCGGCCTGGGCTTCGGCGCGTGCGGCATCCGCGGCAGATGTCTTAGCTTTAGCCTTCAGCGAACGGTCGAAGATCGGGATGGTCACCTGGATCCCAGCGCTGATGTTGTTCTGCTGGAAGTTGTGGTAATACTCCTGAAAATTCTGGAACTTGGCGAAGCGCTGATATTTGAGGCCAAAACCGATTGAAGGACGATGGTTCTGGCGCTGATCGCCAAACGCCGTATAGAACTTGGATTCCGCGTCTGCGTACTGGGCAGCGAGCCCCAGGTTCCTGTCCTGCAACTGCCCATCCGAGATGGATGAGGAGGTGGGAATTGGCGGAATACTCGTTCCCATCGTTTCCAGACCATCACCGGGAAGACCGGTGAGATGAGAGATTCTCTGGCGCATCTCATCCGCGTCATCCTGCAAATGGATGCGTTTTTCATCCACTTGAGCCGCGGTCAGCTCTGCTTGTAATTGACTGGCCCGCGGATCAACGCCGGTCGCGACACGTTGCTGCTCGATCTGCACCAGATCGTCGGCGTCATCTTTTTCCTGATCCAGCGCGGCGATCTCTTTCAGGTCGTGATCCAGTTCAACGTAGTCAAGAGCCACATCCAGCGCTACCTGCTGCTGGGCGTCCTTCAGATTCAGAATTGCCGCACGAAGCGAAGCGCGGGCAGCGCGAGTGTAGTCGCGCTGCGCGAAGGAAAAGACCAGGGACTGCGCGTCTACGTCATAGATGTCGGGATTTCCGAGCGGGAAGCCATAGGGTGGGGGCCCGACCGATGAACCCAGCGAGAAGCTGGGATAGTACACATCCGTGGACTGCGACAGCCCAGCGCGCGCCTGCTGCACGCCGGCAGCGGCCGAGCGCACCGTAGGGCTGCTCTTTTCCGCCAGCGTCACTGCCGTCGAAAGAGAGATCTGCGCCCGCGCGGCCAAAGGCAGGATCAGCGCCAGCATGGAGGCTGCTATGCCCAGCGCGGTTTTTCGTCTTCCTGAATCCGCCATCGTTCTGAGTGTACTGTCAGCGGCCCGCCTGCGCCGAGTGTGCAGAGACCGGAATCTGGTAGCCGGAAGCCAGAGTGTGAACCTGGGCAAGCTGCTCCTGCGCCGCCTGTTCGTCGCCCTGATTCTCCAGCAGCCTGGCCAGCTGGGCATGCACCGCAAAGGCAGGTGCGTCCTCTGACTGTGCCGGCGAATCCAGATATTCCCTGAGCCACTGAATCGCGGTACGCGGATCGTGCCCGGTCGCGTCCAGATCGGCAGCTCCCTGCACCAGAGCTGGTCCGTGCTGGCGATCGATGGCCGCTCCGTGGTACGCCGCCGTCACTGAGTCATTCAGCCGTCCACGGCGCAGATAGAACGCAGCCAGATCCATCCATGCACTTGCGGGATTCTTCGCCTGCGCGATCGCTGCCCGGTAGGCGATCTCAGCTCCGGCATAGTCCTTCTTCTCCTCAGCGATGCGCCCCTGCAGCGTCATGGCATCGGCGGAGCTTATGCCGTGCAATTGCTGAAGAACTGCCTGAGCGCGGTTCATCCCGCCGCCGGCGACGACGGGCGCACTCACGTCGAACTCACCCAGATCCGAAAGCGCTGCGGCGTTGCGCGGATCCAGCTGCACCGCCTGCTGAAATTCCGCCGCAACCTTGCGCGCCAGTTTGTACGCGGACAGCAGCGAGGAGACGCTGGCGGCTTTCCGCCCGTAGGCGCGGCCCAGCCACAGGTGGTAGTCGCTGTTGCTGGGGTTCACAACGACCGCGGCCTGGCAGTCGGCGATGGCCTGGTCCCAGTGCTGTTCTTCGTAATAAACGCGGCAGCGCAGGTTGTGAGCCTCGGCATCGGAAGGAGTCTGCGCCAGGATGGTATCCAGCCGCTGCAGCGCCACATCGGCGCGCCCCTGATTCAGATCGCGGCGCACGGGATTCGCCGTGATCGTCGACATCGCCAGCACAACGCTCGCCAGCGCGAATGCGCTTCCTGGCAGCAGCTTCTTCAGCAATTTGCCCCCTTTACCGCACGATCTTCACGGGCTGTCCATCGCCCAGCGGCTGACCGTTGGTCGTGCCGGTCGCCACGACATCACCTGGTTTCAGGCCGCTGACGATCTGCGCCTCGCTCAGGTTCAGTTTGCCCAGCGTCACCCGCGTGCGATGCAGCGATCCGCCCGCAACACGGTAGACGTACGGCGATCCCTGCTCGAAGTACAGTGCGTCGCGCGGGATGACTAATACGTTAGATTCATTCGCCACGGTCACCGTTACACGAACATTGGTCTCCGGGAGCAGGTGACCATCCGCATCATCCAGCGAGACGAGCACTTCGCCTACATTGCGGGTGTTATAGGTAATGATCGTCGAGGGCAGGCGCAGGATATGGCCATGCCACACCTGATCCGGCCGGGCATCCCAGACCAGCGTGGCCGGCTGACCAACCTGCAAATCTCCAATTTCCGGCTCATCGAAGTAAGCCAGTACCTGCAGCTTGTTGAGATCGGCCAGCGAGAGCAGGCGGTCGCCCTGATTGACGTACTCCGAGGGCGCCACGGGCAGGGAATAGATGGTGCCGGGGAAGGGAGCGTGCACGATTGCCTGGCGCAGCGCGTCTTGGGCGGCAGCATAGGCAGCCTGCGCATCCTGAAGGGCGGCTTGGGCATGCGCGATATCGGCTGCGCCGTAGCCATTCTTCTTCTGCTGCTCCAGTACATGCAGCGCGCTCGAGTCCGTGGCCAGTCGCTGCTGGGCGGCGCTCACCTCACTCGGGGAAGCGGCGCCCGTGGTCTCGAGTTGTCGCAGCGCCTCCAGGTCATGCTGCGCCTGATCGCGCTCGATGCGCGCCTTTTCGAGATTGCCGATCAGCGTAATCCGCTGTGACGGCGTCCCGCCGTGCACGGCCGCCTCATAATTCGCCTGCGCGCCTCTCAGCGCCGTTAGCGCGTTGGCTAACTGCTCCTTCGCCTGGGTGTCGTCCATTGCCAGCAGCAGCTTGCCGGCGGCTACTTTCTCGCCGGAGTGAACGTAAACCGTGCGGACCACCCCAGGAAAGGGTGCGTGGGCTTCGAAGTTGGCCTGAGGCTCCGGTTCCACCTTCCCATCGGTGGCGGAAGTCTTCGTCAGGTCGCCCATGGTCGCGATCGCCACCCGGATGGGCAGCTTCTCTCGGGTGGCCATGCGCACCGCGTAAAACACGAGGATGAGCGCCACGACAGTCAGGATCCAGACGCGTCCTGTATGCCTCTTGGTCTTTGTCGCCATCGAGGGAACCGTGAGTCAGTATATAGGACTCATCTCAGAGGTCTTAGGCTTCTGAAAATGAGAAGGTTCCTTCGCTTGCAATACTCTGCCCTAAAATCAGGGTATGTCTTCCGCAACGCGCTACACCGAAGAGCACGCCAGGGCCGGACTCGATTTCGACTTTCCGCCAATCGAGACCTGGCCCAATCAGTTTTCCGGTTACGAGATCGTGATTGACGATCCGGAGTTCACCTCTGTCTGCCCGAAGACCGGACTGCCCGACTTCGGAACCATCACCCTGCGCTACATGCCGCGGGAGCGTTGTCTGGAGCTCAAATCCTGGAAGGAATATCTCTTCAGCTACCGCAACCTCGGGATATTCCAGGAGAACGTTGTCAATCAGGTGCTGGAGGACGTGGTGAAAGCCTGTGACCCGGTCTGGGCGGTGGTGAAGGGAGATTTTCGGCCCCGCGGCGGCATTTCCACCACCATTGAGGCGCGCTGGCCGCGGCCGCTCCCCGACGCGCGATAGCCTTGCGCGCTACTGCGGCTGCTGTTGCTGGCGCTGTTGTTCGCGCTGCTGCATCATTTGCTGATACTGCGCCGGCGAGCGCATCGGGAAATTGAGATTGCCGGGTTGTGGAGGCATCGGCTGGCGCTGATAGAGCGGCGGCTGATAGCTCGGCTCCTGTTCCTGCGGAAACGAATCCGGCGACGAAGGCGGAGCATTGCCGCGCGCGCTCAGCACCAACTGGCGCGGCGTGCCTTCTTTGGTGATGCCCAGCATCAGCACGTTGTAGCCGGCGCCCTCGAGAAGCTGTGTGAGTATCTGGCGGGGATCGCCGGGACCATAAACGCCGAAGACACGCTGGTCCTGGCTGAGCCCGCTGATCGACATGCCGCCATCCTTGCCCAGTTGGTTGACGATCTCAATCAGGCTGGAGTTATCGGCCCTTATCGCCAGCCTGCCACTGGTAAGCGTGATGGTGGCGGGCTGCGGAGGCTGCTCCAGCGGCGTGAGCGGTCTCTCTGGCTGTGGCTGCGTCGCTGCCGCAGGCACGGCTTTGGCCGCAGCGGGCGCGAGTCCCTTTTCTGTGCGAATTTGCGCTCCGCGACGATGCGCTCGCGGGACGGGCGAATGAACCGGCTGCGCCACGCACACTGCCGCAGCCGCCAGGATCGCGATTCCTGTCCACGCGCGCGCTCGCGGAATGTATCGAAGGAGCATCGAACTCCGGAGGGGGTGCAGAGCGAAGCCCTGCCGAGGCGCTGAATCGCCTGTCACCTGTGTACTAGACTAGCAGTGTTTCCATTTCGCTCAGGTCGTGCGGGAAGGGACGAGTTCGATGCACCGGCGCTTCGTGAGATTCCTGATTGGGCTTCTGCCTTTGGCGCTGGGCGTCGCCGCCTACGCCCTCTCCTGCACCACCGAATCGCAGATGACCGCGGCACAGCGAGGCGCGCTCGGACAGGCGGCGCTGGCGCTGGCGAATAACGTGCAGTCCGGGAACCTCGCCGCGCTGCAGGCGGAAACCCTTCCTGCCGTGGCCGCGAAGTTCAGCGGCATTGCCAGCTCGGTTCAGGCGGTCCAGCCGTTCCTCCCGCACGCCACGCTCACGGCCGACTCTCTCTACCTGCTGAACGCTACCAGCCTGACGACTACTCAGGAAGCGCAGTTTTTCTGCGGCGTGCCCGGATCGCAGCTGATCGTGACCCTGACGATTCCCAGCCTGCCGCCGGGGCAGTACGCTCTGGCAATTCTGCACGCTACCGGCGTCGAGCATCCGCAGCAGCTCTCCATGATCCTGTCCAGCGCGCCCGGTGGCGATGGATGGAAACTGGCGGGCTTTTTTACGCGCCCCATGACCCTTGGCGGCCATGATGGGGTGTGGTTCTGGCTCCATGCGCGTACCTATGCGGCGAAAAAGCAGGACTGGAATGCCTGGTTCTACTACCAGACGGCGCAGTATCTGCTGAATCCTGTCGATTTCCTCTCCAGTCCCAACCTCCAGAAGCTGCTGCGCGAGGCCGAAGACGTCCAGCCCGGCGGTCTGCCCGGCGAGCAACCGATGGCCCTGATCGGCGATGGCCAGAGTTTCGCCGTCACCAGTCTGCACACCGGTGAACTCGCAGACCAGCTGGATCTTGTCGTGGACTTCAGGGGCGCTCCGGAGCCGGATCCGGTTGCCACCCGCGCCGAGGTGACCGCGGTGATGCGCGCGCTGCTCCAGCAGCACCCGGAGCTGGCCCTGGCCTTTCATGGCCTGTGGGTCTATGCGTACGCGCCGGGTGGCCAGCCTCCTTTTGCGCTGGAATTGCCGATGAGCCAGATTCAGAATTCCGTTTCCCCAGCAGGACAACAGAACACAACCACCCCCAATTCAGGAAAGCAGACAGGTTAGATCTTTGGGCATGGCCAGACGAATGGAAAAGAGTTTCAGCGAAGCGGTCGAGGAGCGGCGCGCGACTCCGAGTTTCGACGGCGAGCCGATCCCGGATGCGGATCTGAAAAGAATTCTGGAAGCCGGACTGAAGGCTCCCAGCGGCTACAATCTCCAGCCCTGGCGTTTCGTGGTGGTGCGAACGCCGGACCAGCGCCGGCGTCTGCGCGCCGCCAGTTTCAATCAGGCCAAAGTCGAGGAAGCTTCGGCAGTGATTGTCGCCTGCGGTGATAAGGACGGCTGGCGCACCGACATGGAAGAGATGATCCGCATGGGCCGCGAAGGCGGCATGACGGAGAATTATGCTGCTCAGGCCAGAGTGAATATCCCCGAATATCTGGGCAACCACCCCAACCTGACGGCGTGGCTGAACCGTCACGTGATGATCGCGCTGACCACCATGATGTGGATGGCGGAGGTGCTGGGCTACGATACGGCGCCTATGGAAGGCTACGAGGCGGCAAAGGTGAGCGAGGTGCTGCGGCTGCCGCTGAGCTATGAAGTGATTGCGTTGCTCGGCATCGGTCTCCTGCAGGGCCCTGACAAATTCAATGGCGGGCGCTTCAGCATGGCACATACCGTTTTCGACGACGAATACGGCAAGCCGATTAAGCTGTAGATCGCGATTCGGGGAGACGGGGCATGAAAATCCGGATCTTCGTTGACGCCTCACGGCTGAATCCCCAGCCTCGGCCGGAAGGAAGGGCATGAGACGCGAATATCCTGACGCCCCCATTGCCGGAGTGGGCGCAGTGATCGTCCGGGGCGGCGACGAGCCGGTCGTGCTGCTGATCCGACGCGGGCAGGAGCCCCTGAAAGGCGAGTGGTCGCTGCCGGGAGGCGCGGTGGAACTGGGCGAAACGCTGGAAGCGGCCGTCCGCCGAGAAGTGCTGGAGGAAACCGGGCTGGTCGTCGAGCCAGCCGGCATTGTTCAGGCTTTCGACCGCATCTCGCGCGATGCGCACGGCCGGGTTCGCTACCATTACGTGCTGGTGGATTTTCTCTGCCGGGTGAAGGGGGGCTCGCTGGCCTGCGCCAGCGATGCGCTGGAAGCGCGCTGGGTTGATCCGCGGGAGCTGGACGGCCTGACTCCGTTGACGGTCGAGGTGATTCGCAAGGCGATACAAATGGCTGTGGCCGTCATCTAACCCACCGGCAACGGCGGAGGTACCCGGAATATGGCCACGACGGCAGCGGCTCCGCAAAAACGTCGACGGCTCTGGCGCGTGTTCCGCTGGCTTCTGCTGGTTGTCGTGCCGCTGCTCGCGGTTCTTATCTTCTTCGCCCTGCTGCGCCCCCTGACACTGCTGGTAGCGGCTACCCAGGTGAGGCTCTGGTTCGAGGGCATCCATAGCGAGTACATGGACATTCCGTTCGCCGGCTCAAACCAGGTCCGTGTGCATTATTTCGAGGGTGGCTCCGGCGACCCAGTGGTGCTGGTGCATGGTCTGGGTGGTCGCGCCGAGGACTGGGCCAATCTGATGCCGCTGCTGGTGCGAGGCCACCACCGCCTTTATGCGCTCGACCTCCCAGGCTATGGCCGCTCCGCGTGGCCTCGTAATGCCAGCTACTCGATCGCCGAAGAGTCGCAGGCCGTGGAAGCGTTCATGGACCAGCTGCACCTGGCCCACACCGATCTCGCGGGCTGGTCCATGGGTGGATGGATCGCCATGCAGGTAGCGCTCGATCAGCCTCAGCGTATCCGGCGGCTGCTCGTCTTCGACAGCGCCGGCATCACCTTCAATGTGAACTGGAATACCGCCCTGTTTGAGCCCGACACCCCGGAGAAGTTGCGTGAGCTGGACAACCTGCTGTGGCCCACGCCGGCGCCTCCGGTGCCGGGCTTCATCCAGCACGCCATCTTCCGCTACGTCGGCCAGCACGGATGGGTGGTCATGCGCAACATGGACTCGATGCTGACCGGCAAGGCGCTGCTCGACCACAAGCTGGGCGCGCTGAAGATGCCGACGCTTATTGTCTGGGGCCAGCAGGATCACCTGATTCCCGTCTCCGTGGGCGAGCAGATCCACCGCGATGTGCCGCAGTCGGAGATGGAGATCTTTGTCGGTTGCGGGCATCTGGCCGCCGAACAATGCGCGGGCCGCATCGCGCCGGTCGTAAACGGTTTTCTCGATGAGTCGTCGCCGGCCCCGGGACGCGAGGCCATCGTGCCGAAATAGCCGCGAGATAACCCTACGGGCGAACCGATTGCCGCATTTGCTGCTGCAACTGATCGCAGAAGCCGCGATAGTGGCGGACAAAACGGAAATCGGCGAAGAGAGTGGCTCCGGCAACCAGCAGACACGCGAAGAGCGCCCATCGGCTGCGGCGATCCGGGTAGCGGCTCATCTGGCGAAAGCAGACGGAGATGAGAAACGCGGCCAGCGTGGCCAGCACGGTCAGCGGTGCCAGCGAATCGCACTGAATCTCCCCGCCGCGTCCGATCAGCCAGGCCGATGCGCCCGCCGCCATCAGCACCAGAAACCCGGTGGCGAGAACCGCCCGAGGGAAACGGCGCGTAGAGCTGCTCGCGGGATTTTCCTGAGCCCTGTGCTCAGAGCTCTGCCCTCTGTCGGTCAGAAGCCGCCCTTTCCGATGTCCATGTTCGCCGGCAACGGATTGCGCTCGTCGATGTAGCGCTCGATGGTCTCTTCCAGAATGCCCTTTGCCGCGAGGATGAACTCGATGGCGTCGCGGCCGGCGCCATGGCCGCCTTCGTGCGGCGTGACATAATGCGCTGCTGCTTTCACCTGCTCGCGCGCATTGGCCACCGCGATGGCCAGACCGCAGACCCGCATCACCGGCAGATCGATCACATCGTCGCCGACATACGCCACCTGATCGAGTCCGAGGTTCTCCTTCGCCATCATCTCCCGGACGGCCTGCATTTTGTATGCCTGGCCCATGTAGACATATTCGAGGCGCAAATCCCGTGCCCGCAGCGCCACCGTTTCCGAAATGCGCTTCGTGATGATCGCGCACTTGATCCCGCCCAGCTTCGCCAGCGAAATCCCTGTTCCGTCATGGGCGTTGAAACCCTTCGCCTCCACCATGCTGGCCGACGAAATGGCGTAGCCGCCTTTGTCCTTGTGCTCGTCGGCCCGCTGGCTGGTCGAGTGACCGGCGGTGTCGCCTCCGGGAGCAGGGAAGATCCAGATGCCGCCGTCGGTCAGCACTCCATCGACGTCGAAGATCAGAAGCTCAATGCGGCGCGCGCGCTCCTCGGCGCTCAACGTGGGAGATGTCATCTCTTCGCATTGTAACCAGCGCCTTCTGCAGCCGGCCAGGGCGAGCGCATATCGGAACGAGGCAAAGTGTTACTCCTCTGGTTGTAAGCCAGCGGAATTGCAAACCAGCCCAAGTGAAGGGTCGAATCTGTTGCGGGACGTGACGATTCAATGGAATGTTTGCTCATTCCCCGGGCCCAGAAGGAATTGAATGCCGAAATACGCGATCCAGCTCGGCTCGCCGTTGGCCGGCGTTACTTTCTGGATCGCCCTGCCGCCCATGAAGAGAAGCCGGATGTGATTGAGCCGGTCGAGCGATCGCCGCCCTCCGGCATCAAGAGTGAAGGACCGCTGTTTGGGCTGATCCCCGATGCGATTGATGGCCTGGAGGTCGTAGATCTCGCCATAAAGCTCCAGGCGCTCGCTGAATGCATGACCGGCAATCATGCCGCGCCCCCACTGATCGGGAAAATTGGCGTTGCCGATCCAGCGGCCCACCTCGCCATCCAGGCCAATCGGCCCCACCCTGGCTGTCATCTCCATGGGCAGGTAATATTGTGGGCCGGATTCGACAATGCCCCGCTGTGCGCTGCTGGTGGGGTTGTTAATCAGGGCCTGCGGATAGAAGCCCACAGAGAAGAGCAGATTGTCTTCCGTCCTTGCTTCTCCCTTCGGATGTATTTCATAGGGGCGCACCTTGATGCCGATCAGTGAATCTCCTAATCCGAAACCTGTTCCCCCGCTGCTGTCCGTTCCGGCCACAATCGGCAACTCCCACTTGAGCTGTACTCGATCGCCCCAACCGTAGTTCATGTCCGCATCGGGAATTTCGTAATACGATTGCCCGGGATTATGGTTGGCCGTCCAGCCGAAATTGATCTCCCAATGATGATTGCCCGGCGTGCCTGGATCGTCTGTAATGAAAGGGGGCCCTCCCTGAGCCCTTGCTGCGGCTGCCGCGATCACCCAAAAGACCGCCAGCAGGATCAGACTGCGTGTCAACCGAACCCTCCCCGCGAACAGGACCTGTAATCATCATAGGTGGGTGGATGGATCCGGGAAACCTGGGTGCTTCGCATGTCCAGCCAGATCGGCCGCCGGTCAGCACGCCTTCAAAGTGACGGATCGAAGGGGTAATACGGCATCAAAAAATTTCGGGCCAACCGAACCGAAAATCGGCTGCTTTGCAGGGCCGTTCCGGTTGACCCGCCCCGGCAAACCCCGTAAACTGAATTTTCGTGGCAGATGCGGCGGTGTGTCGCTGCGAACTGCATTCACTTCCGAAAGAGAGAGCTTCTTCCTTCATGGCAAACCACGTTTCGGCGCTCAAGCGCGCCCGTCAGACTGAAAAACGCACCACGGTGAACCGCGCCAACCGCAGCCGCTTCCGCTCCAGCCTGCGCGCTCTGCGCGAGGCCATTCAGAAGGGCGATGCCAAAAGTGCCGGCGAGCAGTATCGCGCCACAGTTTCCGTCATCGACAAGAGCGTGCAGAAGGGTGTGATCCACGCCAACACAGCTTCCCGCTACAAGAGCCGGCTGAACGCCCGCGTCAGGGCTGTCGCCGCGAAGTAACCTACCCAGGAGTCACCTCAAGCCCAGCATGGACCAGACTGGTTACCATGGGTAACCAGGCGGGATCTTCTGCGCTCGATCCTTTCGCAAGATATTCAATCCACTTGGATTCCTGGCAAACTCAGCGTTTTCCACAGACCGTCAGAACACCCTCTTCTGCCCCTTTCAGGTCATTGTGCCGCGCTTTTTCCCGCTGTACAAAGGAAATCGTGCGTGTAAACTTTGGTAATTGGTCCGGGTGCTGGGATGCAGGTACTGTAGGCATGATGGCGGAAGAAAGACCTATGGAATTTGCAATTTGTTCGGCGTCGAAGCTTCGCGATGACCGGCCGGAGCGCGGCTGTGTTCGCTATCCCCTGCATTTGCCGGCGACAGTGCTGGCAGACGGCGAACCGAGCGAAGCCGTGACGGCGGATATTTCCTCGAGTGGCGTGCTGTTCCAGTTGCGCCAGCCGCTGCACCCAGGCCAGGACGTGGAGTTCCTTGTGCAAATTCCCGCGGGAACCCTCGACTTTTTTCACACAGCAGCGATGCATTGCCAGGGCAGGATTGTGCGCAGCTACTGGAAGAATGGTTCGCCCTGGGCCGCAGCGGTGATCGATGAATACCGATTCCAATAATCCAAACGATGGCAGTGAGACGATGACTCTGACGAACGGACATGCGAACGGAGCAGATGGACATACAAACGGGGCAGCTGCACATACGAATGGGGTTGCATTGCCGTTGGCTGAGGGGCAGACCGAAGTCCGCGTGATTCTGGCCGATTCCCAGGCCATCTACCGCGTGGGCATCCGCAAGGTGTTCGGTCCGGACTCCCGTATTACGGTGGTGGCGGAAGCCGACAGCCTGCAGGCTCTGCAGGACGTGGTGCAAAAACATCCGGCGGATGTGCTGCTGCTGGAAGGGGCGATGATTACCGGGACGGCGAACGCGGTTCCGGCGATTGTGCGGCACGCCCCGCAATTGAAGGTCATCGTGCAGGCGGCCTCCACGGATGAGTCGCATACTTTGGATTTGTACCGTCGCGGCGTGCGCGGCATCGTCCCGCGCTCCATTTCGCCGGACCTGCTGATCAAGTGCGTCCGCAAGATCGCGGCGGGAGAAACCTGGATCGACAACCAGTCTGTGAACTGGGTCATCGAGGCGTATCGCTCGCAGGCCAGCGCGCTGGTGAATCCGCGCAATCAGCCACGGCTGAACCAGAAAGAGATGCTGATCATTGCCGGCATCACCCAGGGCAAGCGCAACAAGGAAATTGCCTATCAGTTGGGAACGACCGAACAGGTGGTGAAGAACTATCTGCGCAAGATCTACGACAAGCTGGGCGTTTCCGACCGGCTGGAGCTGGCTCTGTACTGCCTGCACCACCAGTTGCACAAGCGCGCAGCGGAAGTGGAAACCCAGGCGCTGGAAGCCAGCGCGATTCACTAACGAAGGATTCTCGCGCAGGAACAGAAGCCTCGCCGCGGCGAGGCTTTTCTGTTCCTGCCAGGATGCCGCGCGAGCCCCGGCTCCTGCGGAGCGGCAGCGCCGTTTTCACGACGAAACCGGGAATTTCCACAACTTCCTCCGGACATCTAGGCAATCGCTCGGGGCATCACGGCAATTGCTGGTTCGAAAGCCTACATTTTGCTGGTAAGAGCCCGTAATCATACGGATCCAGACGCGTCTCGCGCGCGCGAATTTTGCCCTCACAACGGAGGGTTTCATGCTGCCAGCGATGGAATCGGGTTCGCCCCTTGGATTATTCGCCAGTCGGAACCCCTGCGTTTTCTGCGTCCTCTGTGTCGGGCTCGCCCTGGCCTTGCGGATGATTCTCGATCCATGGCTCGGGAGTCTTGTGCCCTATCCGCTGTTTCTCGTCGCTGCTGTGATATCGGGAATGTATGCAGGACCGCGCGCCGGAATTTGCGTTGCAGCGCTGGGGGGTCTGGCTGCGGATTACTTCCTGATCCCTCCGCGGCTTAGTTTGGGATTCGCGAGCTTTGGGTATCTCCTTGGCTTTCTGGAGTACGCGCTCGCCGCGGCGGCGATCATATGGCTGTCCAACTCGAACTTCAGCGCATGGCGCCAAATACGGCAGACGATGCTCCAGCTGTGCGAAAGCGAAGAGCAACAGAGGATCGCTCTTGCGGCCGCGAACATGGGAACGTGGTCCTGGGATGTGGAGTCAGACCGCGTGATGTGGGATGCTGAGTGCCGTCGGCTGTTCGGCCTGCGGGAAGAAATCCGGGAAGCAGACCTCGCCACATTCCTCAGCCTTCTGCACGCTGACGACCGGGAACAAAGCCGGCAGGCGCTCCGGGATGCAGCAGCGCGCAACGCCGATTACGACGAAACGCATCGCGTGGTGTGGGCGGATGGAACACTGCGTTGGCTTCGCTGCCGTGGGCGCCCATGGGTCGAAGGCAAACGGCGGCTCATGGTCGGAGTATCGCTCGATGTAACGTCGGCAAAAAAGGCCGAGGAGGCGATGCAGGCCAACGAACGTCTCGCTGGCGCCGCCCGCCTGGCGAGTGCGCTGGCGCACGAGATCAACAACCCGCTCAATATTGTTGTGAATGCCTTGTATCTTCTCGGAAAAAGTCCAATTGAAGCCAGTGCACAGCCCTACTGGGCGGCCGCCTGCGAGGCCACCGATCGCGTTTCCCGGATCACAGAACACCTGCTGCAGCTGTATCCCGGCCGTCCTGCTCTGCTGAGGCGCTTTTCCCTGCGCGATGTGCTGGAGGAAGTCATTCGCGGATTCGAGAAGAATGCGCGTCACCGGGAGATTTCCTTTGTCCGGCGCTTCCGCTGCGAAGGCGAGATCGAGGCCGCGCAGGAAGACATTCGGCACCTTGCATTCAACATGCTGATGAACTGTGCCGAGAATCTCGCGGACGGCGGGCGGGTGGTGATTAGTCTTTCGACCTGTACCGACTCGCGGAGCCCTGTGCCGTGCGTGCGTCTTGTTTTTGCCGACAATGGCCCTGGAATCCCGCCGGAGATGCGCAACCGGCTTTTCGAGCCATTCGTAACCACGAAGGATGGTAAAGCAACGGGACTGGGATTGTGGGCTTGCCGAGGCATTCTGAATCAATACGGCTGGACGCTGCGTTACCGCACGAGCACTGCGCCAGGACGAAGCGGTACCTGCTTCGCGGTTTATCTGAGGAGAGCGGTATTCAGTTCGAATCGTGTGCCGGCAGTGCTTGCGGCGAAACCGGCTGCCGGATGCGAAGCGTCATCTCCTCCCGCTGCATAACGAATGGGCTGCGACGCTGCCGTCAATGCCTGCGCAATTTCGCGAAAAAACTGCCTGAGTTCACCCCGGCGGCAATCAGGCTCGCGCCGGAATTGCGGCGCGGAGTGGCGGGCGTGTGGTCGTAGTCGCGGTAGACGTCGATGTGGAAGCACGCCTGATGGAACTCCTCTTCCACGTCGATTTTGTCCGCGGTCTGGACAGGCAGGAGCCAGCCGCGCATCCAGGCAATCTCAGAAAAGCTCATCCCCTTCTTGCCGATATCGATGGCGGCCCCGGAGAGATGCGGGGAAGCCAGATCGCCTTC
The DNA here is from genome assembly GCA_030037475.1 of Acidobacteriaceae bacterium. GTDB lineage: Bacteria > Acidobacteriota > Terriglobia > Terriglobales > Acidobacteriaceae > Palsa-343. The sequence continues at coordinate 16,131 of JASHRH010000382.1, read as the reverse complement.
AGCGGGAGCGGCGTTGCCGTTGATCATTTCCAGATGGCGCTGGAAGGATACTGTGCGGACCGCGGAGTCGATCTCAATCGGGCGATGGAATCGTGCGTAGTGGCTGCGCGCCAGAGCGGCGAGAAAGAGCGCGGTCCACGGGCGGCAATAGCGGCGGTCCGGAGGAAGGCTCGGGTTGACGCGCAGCCCGATGCTGACGGGGAGGGGAACCAGTTTCCCTTCGCTCTCAAGGTCAGCGAGCTGTGCTTGGTCCTGAATGCGGATGAGGCCTTCGGCGTCATCCCGCTCGTTCTGCCGGAGCAGCGAAGCGCGGGAACCGCGCAACGGTGAGACCCAACGGATCCGCATGAAGCTCCGGGAATATCTGCCGTGAGAGGTCAGTACCGTGCGACGCAGGGGTACGCGGGAAGCAGGTGGTGCGCGATGTCCGGAGCGGACTTCGTGCATGCTGGCGTAGCTCTCGAGGCGAGCGTGCCGGAACCGGGCTTCGCGTTCGATACGGAGATGTTCCAGATACCGCTCATGCGCCGAAACAGCGCGCGCCCCGGCGCGGTGCGCGTGATGCTGCGCGGTCCGGTGATGGCGAAGAGAAGAATGCGCCACCGTGGCTGACAGGGCGGGCACGGCAAGACACAGAGCCATCGCAGGGAGCACAAGCTGACGCAGACGCATGATAAGGAGAAGCGGCAAGGGCCGCCACGAGCCTTTACAGGATACCGGAGAAGGTACTGAGAATAAGTAACGACTGTGATACCTGGACTGCGACGAACGGGGCATGGCGGGCAATGCCGGATATATACGGCGCCTGCGGCACTTCCGCGGGAAGAGGGGATACTGGTTCAGTTTGAGGCTGTTTTGAAGGGGCACGGCTTGAGCCGTGCCGCAAGTTGCTCTCAATGAGGGGGGCTTCAGCCTCCGAGGGATGGTTTCTTTCAAACTGACCCAGTACCGAAGAGGGATTTTCATTTGCGCGATGGAACAGGGAGAGTACAATTCCAGGAAAATCTCCTCACAGTCTGATTTGCTCCACACCCAACCCACGGAGGTCCAGCCATGCCGGAAGCCGTTACCCAGCCCGAAGCCTCGACACAGCCGCTGAATCAGGTTCAGCGCGTCGTCGATACATTTATCGCGCCCAGCAAAACCTTTCAGGATATCCAGCGGAGCGCCAACTGGCTGCTGCCGTACATTATCGGCGTGGTGGTGACGCTGGCGCTGGGCTTTGCCATCCAGCAGAAGATCGGCTGGCCGCAGACCTACCAGAACATCCTGAAGCAAGCCCCGAAACAGATGCAGCGGATCGAGCAACTGACGCCCGAGCAGCAGACGCGAGCTGTGACCATGGGGACAAACATCACAAAGATGACCTTCTGGGCGACACCCGTTCTCGCGTTAATCGTCGCGCTCATAGCGGCCGGCGTGCTGCTGGGAACGATTAACTTCGGGTTTGGAGGACGGGCGAAGTTCGGCCAGATGATGGCGGTATGGATGTTCGCAACCCTGCCCTGGGCCATTCAGGGATTGCTGGGGATTGTCACGGTGTATGCAGGCGTAGATCCCGAGGCGTTCAACCTGAAGAACTTTGTGGGGACGAATATTGGATATTACTTATCCCAGGACATGCCTAAATGGCTGATCGCGCTGGCAACGTCGATTGACGCGACGACCATCTGGGCGCTGATCCTGCTCACGATTGGTTGCGCGGCGATCGGCAAGGTGAAGCGCGGACAGGCCGCCGCCGCCGTTTGGGGCTGGTGGGTGATCATCGTGGCGCTGAAGGTTGTAGGGGCGATGTTCTCGTAAATCTGTGCACGGTGCAATGAACAAGGCCCGCCGACATGGCGGGCCTTGCTCTTGTCGGTGACGGTTCAGCGTTGGCAAAATGCCAAAAGCGATCGGCCGTGCGCCCAGCACCTTACTCTTCTTCCTCCTCGCCCGCCGGCTTCTTCGCGTTGGCCACAATCTTCTCCATGATCGGCTGCGGAACGATATCGTAGTGATCCATGTCCATATGGAAGCTGCCGCGTCCCTGCGTCGTGGCAGTGAGGGTTTGTCCATAGGTGAGCATCTCCGCCATGGGAACCTCGGCGTGGATCAGGGTGGACGCGCCATGCGACTCCATGCCCTGCACGCGCCCGCGACGCTGGTTCAGGTCGCCCATCAACGCACCGGCGAACTCCTGGGGAGCTTCGATGTCCACTTTCATGATTGGCTCCAGCAGCGTTGGCTTAGCCTGCTCCATGCACTTGCGGAAGGCCAGCCGTCCCGCGAGCTTGAAGGAAAGCTCGTTGGAGTCCACATCGTGATAGCTGCCGTCGTAGAGGATGACCTTGAAATCGACGACGGGATAGCCGGCGAGATAACCGCGCGCCGCTGATTCCTGGATGCCTTTCTCGACAGCGGGGATGAAGTTGCGCGGAATGGCGCCGCCGAAAATGTCATTGACGAACTCGAAGCCTCCGCCGCGCTGCAGCGGTTCCATCTTGATTTTGCAGTCGCCATACTGGCCGTGACCGCCGGTTTGCTTCTTGTGGCGTCCCTGGGCCTCGGCGCGGCCGCGGATCGTCTCGCGATAGGGCACGCGCGGAGCCTTGAGCGTGACCTCCGTGTGATAGCGTTTGCGCAGCTTGTTCACCAGCGACTCGATGTGAGGCTGTCCGGCTGCGGCGATCAGGAACTCGTTCGTCTGTCCATCGCGGAAGAAGCGCACCATCAGGTCCTCTTCCATCAGCTTGTGGACGGCGGGGGCGAGCTTGTCCTCGTCGGCGCGTGACTTTGGCTCGATAGCCCAGGTCATGGCGGGCTCAGGCAAAGCGACCGGCTCAAAGAAGATTTCATGCGCCTTGTCACCCAGCGTGTCGCCGGTGAGGGTCTCCTTCAGCTTCGCGACGGCGCCCAGATCGCCGGCGTGCAGCTCGGAGACAGCGACGGCGTTGCGGCCCTGCATGGTCGAGAGATGAGAGAACTTTTCCGGGGTCCGGCGAGTGAAGTTCTGCACCGACGCATCATTCTTCAGGCAACCGGAGAAGACCTTAAAGAAGCTGATGCGCCCGGCGAAGGGATCGGACATGGTCTTGAAGACGTAGAGCGAGAGCGGCTCGGCATCGTCGACTTTGCGGGTGATGCCCTCGGATTCCTCCCCGGAGGCTTCGCCGCTTCCGGCGGCGACGGCCTGGAGTGCCGCCCGGGCGGCGACAGGCGCGCACTCGATGGGCGCCGGCGCATAGGCCTTCAGGAAATCCAGAAGATGGTCGGTCGCGACGTTCGTCAGGCCGCTTGCGTACAGCACCGGGAAGATGCGGTCTTCGCGGATGGCTTCGTGCAGCGCAGTAATGAGGTGCTGCTCGGGGATGGTGCCCTCGCGGAAAAACTCTTCCATCAGCTCATCTTTGCCCTCGGCAACCAGTTCCACCAGCGTTTCGTGCGCGCGCTGGGCAGGCTCGGCCAGATGCGCGGGAATGTCGCCGATTTTGCCGTGACCGTCGCCGCCGGGCGCGTAGGAGAAAGCCTGCATGGTGACGAGGTCGATGACGCCTTCAAACCCCTTGTCGCCGGCGATGGGAAGCTGAACGGGAATGCACTGGCGTCCGAAGCGCTCGTGCAGCGTGGACAGTGTGCCAGCGGCGGACTCGGCGGCACGCGGATGGTCCATCTGGCTCAGGACGAGAACGCGCGGCAGGTTGAATTCTTCAGCGTATTTCCAGACGCGCTCGGTCATGGCCTCGACGCCATTGACGGCGTGTACGGCCACCAGCGCGGTCTCGGCCGGGAGCATTGCCGAGCGGGCCTCATGGACGAACATATGAAAGCCGGGAGTATCGATGAAATTAAGTTTGATGCCGTTCCATTCGGCGAAGGCCACGGCGTTCTGCATGGTGGTGGCGCGGGCGACGTCTTCTTCATCGTAAGCAGTGACGGCCGAACCGTCTTCGACGCGGCCCAGGCTGGGAGTCATTTTTGCGGCATGCAGCAGAGCGGAAACCAATGTGGTCTTGCCGCTGTGCGCATGCCCCACTACAGCTACGTTGCGAATGTCACTTCCTGGATAGCTCTTCATACGAGGCTCCTTGTGGGATGGGATGATGGCGGTTCACGGACGCGCGAACCGGTGAAGACGGACCAGTAGACAGGGAAAGTACGTCGGCGGACAGTGATGCCGGGCACAGGGACTTCAGGAGAGCGTCGCGGGAGGCGTCAGAGGAGGGACGGAATGTATTCCGGCGCGCGGCGGAGGCGAGCCGGGGGTCCTCGTCCGGCATGGTGAGGCACCTGTGGCGATTCCAGGCGCACCCGGAACCGCGGTCGCGGAGGCGGGTTGCACCGCACATCCGCAGAAACTCGGAGGATAGCACAGCGAGGGTGGGGCTGGGGAATGAAGGTTAGCCGCGGGCTACCGGATGGGTTCGACCACGACCGCCGTACCGTAAGCCAGCACTTCCGTGACGCCGTTCATGATTTCCGTCGCGTCGTAACGCGCGCCGATCACGGCATTGGCGCCCATCTGGCCGGCGTGCTCCAGCATGAGGTTGAAGGAATCCTCGCGGGTGCGTTCGCACATTTTGGTAAAGAGTGAAATGTTGCCGCCGACCAGGGTCTGGAAGCCGGCGCCGATGGTGCCGAAGACAGAGCGGGAGCGGACGATAATGCCGCGAGCAACGCCGAGAGTGCGTACGATGCGGTAGTTGTCCAGCTCGAAGGCAGTGGTGACCATTTCGTGGAGTACAGGTCCTGTGGGTGGCATATGCGCAACATCCTACGCCGGTTCAGCCGGGACGGAACGAAGTATTTTCCGGGGTGGAGGAGCTATCCTGTTTGCGCGGGAGGGGGAAGAGCGCATCCCAAAAATTGTGGGCCAGCATTTCAACTGGATCTGGTTTCTGGGTGCGGCGGTTTGGTTTTTCGATGCCGCATTGGGCATGCACCACGGGGCTCTGGGCGTAGGGCTCGGGGATGCGGGGATTGCCGCGTTGTTTCTGGTCGTCGGGCTCTTCTTCCGGCGGCAGGCAAAACGGCACCCGGGCCGCGGCAGCCAGCGATAAAGAAGAACAGGATGGGACGCAGAGTGCGCGGCCGATCTCGCTGTCGAAACAGTTTGAGATTCAGTGAGTGACGTGACCCGACCGGGCCAGTTCCTCTTCGGCCTGCCGCACAGACTCCTCGAGGATGTCGAGAGCGATCTCCATTTCCTCTTCGCGAACAATGAGTGGCGGGGCCAGGCGAATGGAATTTTCGCCGCAGCCGAGGATGAGCAGCCCGCGCTCGAAAGCCAGCTCCACGATGCGGTCGCGCAATGCGGGCGCGGCTTCGCGGCTCTTCTGATCCTTCACAATCTCGATGCCGATCATCAGGCCGCGGCCCCGCATGTCGCCCACGACGGGATGACGTCCGGGCCAGCTCTTCAGCCGCCGAAAAGCCTGCTCGCCGCGCTGCGTGGCATTGCCGAGACCTTCACGCTCGATCACATCGAGCGTGGCAAACGCGGCGGCGATACAAACCGGATTGCCGCCAAACGTCGAGGCGTGGGAGCCCGGCTTCCAGTCCATGATGCCGGCTCTGGTCATGCAGATGCCGAGCGGCATGCCTGAAGCGATGCCCTTGGCCATGCAGACGATGTCCGGCTCGACGCCGGTGTGCTCGATGGCCCACCACTTCCCGGTGCGGCCGGCGCCGCACTGGACCTCGTCCACGACGAGGAGAATGCCGTGCCGGTCGCAGATGCGCCGCAGCTCCTGCATGAAGATTGTTGGCGCGACAACGTACCCGCCCTCGCCCTGAATGGGCTCGACAAAAATCGCCGCGACCTCTTCCGGCGCAAGAATGGTATGGAAGAGCTTCTCTTCGATATAGCGGGCGCAGCCAAGAGCGAACGCTTCGACTTCCTGTGGTCCGCCCGCGCAGCCTCGATAGGCGTTAGGAAAGCGGACATGCGTAACGCCCGGAACCAGCGGAGCGAAGCGGCGACGCTGCTGCGGCTTCGAGGCAGTCAGAGACAATGCACCCATCGTGCGTCCATGAAACGCGCCCAGGAATGCAACGATGTTCTGGCGGTTCGTGTGATAGCGGGCGATCTTCAGTGCGCATTCGATGGCTTCCGCTCCGGAATTGCCGTAGTAGAAGCGGTGCGGGCCGGGCATCGGCGCGATTTTCGAGAGCCGCTCCGAGAGCGTGACCAGGTTCTCGTAGTAGAAATCCGTGCCGGACATGTGGATGAGCTCGCCGGCCTGCTTCTGGATGGCGGCGACTACTTCTGGATGACAATGCCCGGTGGAGCAGACGGCGATGCCTGCGGCGAAGTCGAGAAACTCATTGCCATCGACGTCTTCCACGCGGATGCCGCGGCCGCGTTTCGCCACCATCGGATAGGAACGCGTGTAGCTGGGCGAAATCAGGCGGTCGTCCCGCTCCACAACGCGTCGGGCGTTGGGACCGGGCACGGAACCATGGAGCCTGGGGCCGAACTGAGCGAGAACTTCGGAAGAGATCGTCATGGGTTTCTCCTTGCGTGCTGAAAGGCGGAATCAAGACCATCGGAGAGGTCGAATCGGGAGAAAAGGTCCTGTTCGGGCGCGGCGCTGAGGGTCCAGGGAAGCGCCGGGGCAGCGGTGACTAGTCGCTGCCGAACAGACTCGGTCGGGTGCGGATCGGGAGGACGCGGAGAAAACGCCGTGGGGCGAGGTCGCGGACGAGGGTCCGGCTCCAGCGGTGGCGTTCGGACGCATTGGAGGCGGCGCGGCGCATCGTTTGTGACTCGCCTTGAGGATAGCACGGGAAAGTGCGACGCGACGGCAAGGCTCGCCAAGACGTTTTCCAGATGGAGTTGCCTGACCCCGGCCCAGCCCGGCGAGCAGGTGGGGAATCAGGGCATAATGTTGGCGTTCGGAGGGAAGATGCGTTCGAAGCTTGCAGCAGCTCTCGCGGTCCTGCTGTTCGCAGTCGCCGCCAGCACCCACGCGCAGACGATCGAAGTGACGCCGGCAACGGTTCTGTTCGACCAGACCGCGACAATTCGGCTGACCGGACTGGTTCCTGGTGCGGATGTGACGCTGGAAGCCCAGTTAGTGGATGGTGCGGGGCACCAATGGAAATCGGAAGAGGAATTCCGGGCTGATGCGCAGGGAACGGTCGATCTCACGCGCGATGCGCCATTCAAAGGTTCGTATAGCACAGTTTCGTCCATGGGTCCCATCTGGTCGATGCGCCCGGTGAAGCGAAACGTGGAGGCATACCGGCTGCCGTACGGCCTCGGAGCCCAGAGCACGGAGCTGCGTCTCCTGGAGGGCGGTAAGGTCGTCGCGTTGGCAGAACTGGTGCAGATGGCGATGGCGAATGGAATCCAGCAGATTCACCTGCAAGGCGCGCTGGACGGCACGCTGTTTCTGCCGCCCGGCGGAAGCAAACATCCCGGCATTCTGGTGCTCGGGGGATCGGAGGGTGGAGCGCCGCTGCAGCGAGGCCGATGGCTGGCCTCGCATGGATACGCCGCGCTGGCCCTGGCCTATTTCCGAGCGCCCGGTCTCCCGCAGCAACTCGAGAATATTCCTCTGGAGTACTTCGGCGAGGCGCTGGGATGGCTGATGCAACGCCCCGAGGTCGATCCGAAGCGGATTGGCGTGATGGGCGCGTCGCGCGGAGGAGAACTGGCGCTCCAGCTGGGATCGATATATCCGGCGATCCACGCCGTCGTCGCGTATGTCCCGGCGAATTACCGCCGCGGATGTTTTTGCAGTACGAGGGGTGATCCGGCGTGGACGTTGCGCGGCAAACCGCTGGCCTGGGCGATGCCGTGGAGCGGTCCAGGGCAGATGATGCAGGCCACGATCGCCGTGGAGCGGATTGACGGACCGGTGCTGATGATCGGTGCGGGCGAGGATGGGGTCTGGCCTTCAGTTGAGATGGTGGACAGTGCTGCGGACCGCCTGCGAAGGGCGCACTTTGCCTACCCTGTGGTTGTGCTCCAGTATCCCCGCGCGGGACATCTTGCCGGATCGCCGATCATCTGTCCGGCGTGGCGCGCCAACATGCCCAACTGGCTTACGAGGCGGCCGGTGAGCCTGGGCGGAACGCCGGAAGGGAATGCAGAATCGACGCTGGACGCGATCCCGAAGGTCCTGGCGTTCCTGCGGCAGAGCCTGGGCGGCGAAGTGGCGCAGTCGGCGTCCACCGCGACAGCCAATGGCACGCCATCGACGTCCCGGTGAGCCAAAGCGCGGTTCCGTATACTGGAGCTATGTCCATCGTGCGCAACGCTGCGGCCATTGCCAAAGGCATGAGCATCACCTTCCGCGAGATGTTCCAGCCCACGGAAGTGGAGAACTATCCGGACGGCAAGGGCCCGACGCGCGGAGCGATACTCCAGGAGCGGTTCCGCGGCGCGCATGTGCTACAGCGCGACGAGAACGGGCTGGAGAAGTGCGTAGCCTGCTTTTTGTGCGCGGCGGCCTGCCCCTCGAACTGCATTTACATCGAGGCGGCCGAGAACACGGCGGAGAAGCGCATCTCCAGCGCCGAGCGCTACGCGAAGGTCTACAACATCGACTACAACCGGTGCATCTTCTGCGGTTACTGCGTGGAAGCCTGCCCGACCGACGCCATTACGCACGGCCACGGCTTTGAGCTGGCTAGCCTGAACGCGACGAATCTGGTGATGCGCAAGGAAGACATGCTGGTGCCGGGCGTCGGCATGCCGGGGCGGGCTATCGTGGGCGCGGATTCGACGAAGTAATACCGAGCGAAAGGACACTCCACAGGTGAACGTATTCCGCCGCGTGGTTTCCGCCTGTCTGCTTCTCATTCCCATTATTGCCGCCGCGCAGGGCGCCACACCGCAGCCGTCGCCGCAGGCACGCGTGACCATCGCTCAGGGCGCGCTGGAAGGCACGGAGCCATCACCCGGCATCTTCGCGTACTTCGGCATTCCTTTCGCCCAGCCGCCAGTCGGCAATCTGCGCTGGAAGCCGCCGCAACCGCCGCAGCCGTGGCAGGGAACGCGCATCGCCAACGATCACGGCCTTCCCTGTCCGCAGCTTGACGAGGGTTGGAACCACGGGGACTCGCAGCACTGGAGCGAAGACTGCCTGCATCTGGATGTGTGGACCCCGGCCGACGCGCACGATCTCCCGGTGATGGTCTACATCCACGGTGGCTCGAACCTGGCAGGCGACGGCTTCTCTGATGGCGTGCCGCTGGTGAGCCACGGCGTCGTGCTGGTGACGATCGAATACCGTCTCGACATTTTCGGGTGGTTCCGGACCCCAGCGCTGGACGCGGAATCCCCGCATCACGCCTCAGGCGATTACGGCCTGCTGGATCAGATCGCTGCGCTGCGCTGGATTCACGACAATATCGCGAAATTCGGCGGCGATCCGAACAAGGTCATGATCTTCGGCCAGTCCGCCGGAGCCGTGGACACGGGCCTGCTGCTCACCTCGCCGCTGGCGCGAGGATTGTTCCGCGCTGCTCTCGAAGAGAGCGGGCAGGTGCTGGGGCTGATGCCGACCTCGACCAAAGGAGAATCTGAGATTGCCTGGGAGCCTGTAGCCAAAGCGCTCGGGCCGACGATGGCCGCACAGCGCAGCCTGTCGGCCGCACAAGTGCTGGCCATCGACGCGCAGGCGCCGAGATCGCCAGGGGTGAATTGGTGGGGCTATCGCGGGGCGAGTGTGGACGGTTGGGTCCTCCCTGAGATGCCGTGGCGCGTCTACCAGGAGGGCAAGGAAGCGCCGGTCGCGCTGGTGCTGGGCACGAACGTCCAGGAAATCACGCCCGGTGGCGAGAGCCTCGATCAGCTGCGGCACGTGATGGCGGAAACCGTCGGATACAAAGCTGTCGCGCAGCTCGATGCGCTCTATGACAAAACGCCGAGCCCGCTGCTCGGCTCGCCCGCGACTCGCTTCGCCACGGATCACGACTTCCACTGCGCCGTGCGGCTGCTGGCGGCGTGGCATGCGTCGCATGGGCTCCCAACGTGGGTCTATCGCTTCGACCGGCCGGATCCCGGCGAGGCATCCGCGATCCACACATCGGAGTTGTATTACGTCTTCGACGCGTTCCAGAGTAAAGCCAGGCCCACGGCCGAGGACATGGACATTGCGCACGATCTCGATCAGTACTGGACGAGCTTTGCGAAGAATGCTGTCCCCACTGGACCGGTGGCCTGGCCGCGCTATCAGGCGAAGCAGTTTGCCCCTTGGCTGGATATTCCGAAGACCGGCACGGACATCAAAGCCGAAGACACACCCTTTGGCGGAGATGCCTGCGCGATCATCGACTCTTCGTATCCAAAATGAGCAAAGCGCGGTACAGGGACCTGCTTAATTCTTCGCCGGCCGATAACCCTGCCACACGTACTCCAAAGCTTCTGGCAGCGTCTGCATCTTCACCGCATGGTCGACGTGCCCGGCATTGCGGGCGAAGATGAACTGATAGGGATAGCCCTTCGCGGCCAGCGCTTTGGCCATATCCTCATTGGCGACCACCCAGTCGTGCATGCCGTCGCGCATGTCGTTCGGGTTGTAGAGGTCACGATCGCCAACTTCCATCCAGATACGCAGTGGCTTGCGCGGAACGTGGGGAATCAGCCGATGCGCTAAATCCCATGCGCCGTCGGGGGTCTTCGGGTCCCAGGGCCACTGCTGATTGACAAACGTGCCCGAGTAGGACAGCACGCGCCGATACAGCTCGGGGTGATACCACGCCATGATGAACGCCGCAGCCGCGCCGGAGCTGCCGCCCATTGCCGCGCGGCCATCGGGGTTGCTGGTGAGGCGGACGTGGCACTTTGCCTCCACCAGGGGAAGAACCTCATGCTCGACCCATTCGGCGTATTTGCCGGACATCGTATCGTACTCAAGTCCGCGCTCGCTGCCCTGCGCGTCGCCTCCGCCGTTCTGGATGGAGATGGCGACCAGTGCCGGCACCTTCTTCTCGGTAATGAGATTGTCAAGCGCGGTGAACAGGCTGGGATCGGGACCATCCTGCTCAACGAGGAATGGCGCTGCGGTTCCGGGTACATACTGGCGCGGCACGTAAACCGTGACGGTGCGCGTCCATGGAGCCGGGTGGCTGGTGGTGACGATCAGCCGCCTGGGATTCTTCGAGTCGGGCGTGCCAAAGGTATGCGGCTCGCGCGCAATGCCCGGATAGTACTTCGAAGCTGCCGAGGTCATCGTGAGCACGAAGATCCGGCCCTGGGGCACGCCCGCATGGACGCTCATCTCCGGCGCCGCCGGATGCGCCGGCCAAATAATGAAGTTGCCATTGGCATCGGGCGAGGGAAGCTGCCCATTCGGCAGTCCGGTCGCATATACGTAGCCGGGGCTATGCGGATTGCGCACCGGCGCGCCGTTCTGCGCCGTCGCGGCAACCGCCAGCAGGAGGCCCGCCAGCCCAATCCATCCCGTTCGCATGCGTTTTCCGGCCATTCGGTGGCTCATCCTCTCAGGAAATGTGAAGGCCGGGATAGTGTAGAGCAAAGCTGTGCCCCGCGGCAGTTGCGTTGATCTGGCGCGGCAGGGTTCGGAGAATCGCGGACCATTCGTTAGCATCAGAATTACAAGCTCTCTTATTTATGACTGATTTTTCCCAGCATCCGCTGCGCAGGATTCTCAACGAGCGCATCGCCATCATCGACGGCGCGATGGGCACCACCATCCGCACCTATGGCATGAAGGAATCGGATATCCGCGCCGGGCGCTTCCGCGATGCGAAGAAGGATCTCCTGAACAACGGCGACCTCTTCACGCTCACGCAGCCGCAGATGATTGGCGACATTCATCGCCGATTCCTGGAAGCGGGTGCTGACATTATCGAGACGAACACCTTTGGCGCGACGAGCATCGCGCAGAGCGAGTTCTTTGTCGAAGATCCGCGGGAGCGCGGCGGGCGCAAGGATCCGGCGTTCTACCAGGGTGTGATCGAGGACCGGCTCCTGGGGGAGCTGGCGTGGGAGATCAATGAGCAGTCAGCGCGTCAGTGTCGCGAATGGGCGGATCGTGCAGCAAATGCCAGCGGCCGTCAGCGTTTCGTCGCCGGAGCCATCGGACCGCTGACCGTCTCTCTTTCGAACTCGCCGGACGCCGATGATCCTGGTTTCCGTGTCGTGACCTTCGACCAGGTGAAGCAGGCCTATGCGCAGCAGGCGCGCGCGCTGATCGCCGGCGGCGCGGACCTGCTGCTGGTGGAGACCATCTTCGATGCCCTGAATGCCAGGGCGGCGCTGGTGGCAATTCAGGAGGTCTTCGCGGAGACGGGAAAGGAGCTGCCCATCATGATCTCCGCGGCCGTCGGACGCGGCGGCGAGACGATGATCTCCGCACAGACGGTGGCGGCGTTCTGGAATGCCGTGGAGCACGTGCGGCCGTTTTCGGTGGGGCTGAACTGCTCGCTCGGCCCGGACCTGATGTATCCGTTCCTCGAGGAGCTGTCGGAGAAAGCTGGTACCGCGATCTCCTGCTATCCAAACGCGGGCCTGCCGAATCCGCTCTCGCCGACGGGCTTCGATCTGGGACCGCAGGACATGGCGCGTTACCTCGGCGAGTTCGCACGCGGCGGGCTCATCAACATTGCCGGTGGATGCTGCGGCAATACGCCCGAGCACATTGCCGCGATTGCGAAAGCGCTGGAAGGCCAGCCGGCACGCGAACTGCGCTCGACTTCCATCCCGGGTGCCCCACCCTTGTCCGGGGCCCACGGCGCGCCTGTAGTTGGCGCGACGGGGTGGGATTTCCATCCTTTGCGCCTGTCCGGCTCGCGCCCCTTCACGCAGCAGGAAGGCGTCTTCATCATGATCGGCGAGCGGACCAACGTCGCCGGATCGCCGAAATTTGCGAAGCTGGTGAAAGACGGCAAATACGAGCAAGCTGTGGCCATCGCGCGCCAGCAGGTCGAGAACGGCGCAAACGTGATCGATATCTGCATGGACGAGGGGATGATCGACGGCGTCGCGGCGATGACGCGCTTCCTTCAGCTACTCGCCAGTGAGCCGGAAGTCGCGGCTGTGCCGTTCATGATCGATTCGTCGAAATGGGAGGTGATCGAGGCCGGCCTGAAGTGCATGCAGGGCAAAGGTATCGTGAACTCGATCTCGCTCAAGGAGGGCGAGGCGACGTTCCGCGAGCATGCGGCCACGGTGCGCAAGTACGGCGCCGCGGTGGTGGTCATGGCTTTCGATGAAAAGGGTCAGGCCGCAACCTTCGAGGACCGCATCCGCATTTGCGAGCGGGCGTATCGGATTTTGACGGAGGAGATTGGTTTTCCGTCCGAGGACCTCATCTTCGACCCCAACGTCCTCACCGTCGCGACCGGGATGGAGGAACACAACAACTACGCAGTCGATTTTATCCGCGCGACCCGGTGGATCAGGGAGAACCTGCCGCATGCCAAAGTGAGCGGCGGCATTTCCAATATCTCCTTCAGCTTTCGTGGGAACAACAAGGTGCGCGAGGCGATGCACGCGGCATTTCTCTATCACGCGATCGTCGCTGGTCTGGACATGGGCATTGTGAATGCCGGGCAGCTCGAAATTTACGAGGAGATTGAGCCGGAGCTGAAGATGCTGGTCGAAGATGTGCTGCTGAATCGCCGGCCCGATGCGACGGAGCGCCTGGTGGCTTTCGGCGAGGCGTTGAAAGCTGCGGGCGCAGACGCAGCCACTGCCCAAAAAGAAGAAGAAGAATGGCGGCATGCCACAGTGGAAGAGCGCCTCAGCCACGCGCTGGTGAAAGGCATCGACACATTCATTGACGCGGATACAGAAGAAGCGCGGCAGAAGCTCGGGCGTCCGCTGGCGGTGATCGAGGGGCCGCTGATGGACGGGATGAGCGTGGTCGGCGATCTGTTTGGCGCCGGCAAGATGTTCCTGCCCCAGGTCGTCAAGTCGGCGCGCGTGATGAAGAAGGCCGTCGCGTATCTCACGCCGTTCATGGAAGCCGAGAAAGCGGCGCTGGCCGCGGCCGGGCAGCAGGTGCGGACGCAGGGCAAAATCGTTCTCGCCACGGTGAAGGGCGATGTGCACGACATTGGCAAGAACATCGTCGGCGTCGTGCTCGCCTGCAACAACTATGAAGTGATTGACATGGGCGTCATGGTGCCCGCCGAGAAAATCCTGGAGCGTGCCCGCGCCGAGAACGCAGACGTGATCGGCCTGAGCGGGCTCATCACACCATCGCTGGACGAAATGGTGCACGTGGCGCGCGAGATGGAGCGGCAGGAATTCCATCTCCCGCTGCTGATTGGCGGAGCCACGACGAGCCGCGCCCACACCGCGATCAAAATTGCTCCACATTACAGCGCAGCCGTGGTCCATGTGCTCGACGCCAGCCGCGCGGTTCCGGTGACCACGAGCCTGCTGGGCGAAAGCAAGGCGGAGTTCGTGACGCAACTGCGCGAGGAGTACGCGGCCGTGCGCAAAGCTCATGCAGCTCCGACGCAGCCGCTGGTTTCGCTTGCTGAAGCCCGCTCGCGACGGACGCCCCTTGCGTGGCGCGCTGAAGATATTGCCGTACCGTCCTTTACAGGAGTCCGCGTTCTCGATGACTTTTCGCTGGAGGAACTGCGCGGGTACATCGACTGGAGCCCATTCTTCCACACGTGGGAGTTGAAAGGCGTTTATCCGCGCATTCTCGACGACGAGAAGCAGGGCGCGCAGGCGCGGCAGCTCTTCGAGGATGGCCAGGCTCTGCTGGACCGCATCCTCAACGAGAAGCTGCTGACCGCCAGCGGCGTCTACGGATTCTTTCCGGCGAATGCCGTGGGCGACGATATCGAGCTGTACTCCGACGCGTCGCGCGCTGGCGTGCTGGAGCAGTTCCATTTCCTCCGTCAGCAGGCGAACCGCGAAGGCAACGAGCCCTGCCGGTCGCTGGCGGATTTCATTGCGTCGAAGGAAACCTGCCTGCCCGATTTCCTGGGCGCCTTCGCGGTTACCAGCGGGATCGGCCTGCAGGAGCTGGCGATGAAGTTCAAGGCCGAGCACGACGACTACAGCGCGATTCTGGCTGAGGCGCTGGCCGACCGCCTGGCAGAGGCCTTTGCCGAGTGCCTGCACCAGCGCGCGCGCCGCGAATGGGGATACGGCTGCGCGGAGCGGTTGACCAATGCTGAGCTGATCCAGGAGAAGTATCGTGGGATTCGCCCCGCGCCCGGCTATCCCGCCTGTCCGGACCACACCGAAAAGGGCACGCTCTGGCGGCTGCTGGATGCTGAGGCGAACACAGGCATCCAGCTCACGGAATCCTTTGCGATGTGGCCGGGCTCGAGCGTGAGTGGTTTGTACTTCGCCCATCCGGAGTCACGCTATTTTGCCATTGGCAAAATCGGCCGCGACCAGGTGCAGGACTATCACATGCGCAAGGGCATGAGCGTCGCCGAAGTGGAGCGATGGCTCGGGCCGAATCTGAACTACGACCCCGCCGTCTCGTGAACCCGGCGATCAGTACTTCGATTGGATCGCGTAGGTCAGGCCCATTGTGAACTGGAACGAATTCCGCTTTGTGGGCGGGAACGACGCGGGCGGATCGTTCAGGTAGCTGTCGATCGTCCCAAGGGAAAAGCCGAAGTTTTTCCAGGTGGGGAAGGCGACCGTGTCCGTCTCGTCAGCGGAATAAGCGTGCGGGTTGTTGAAGGCCGGGATATAGGCAATCTGCTGGGCGAGCGTGAAGACTTTGCGCTTCATCATGTAGTCCGCGGAGACCGTTGAGCCGATCAGGTTCTGGTTGGCGCTTGCCGGTCCGCTGATGAAGCTCTGCTTCTCATATTGCAGAGTGGCCTTCAGGTCGCCCTGCTGTTTCGCGCTTTCGAGCGCCGTCCAGCCCAGCCCGCCGCCGTAGATTTGCTGGAGGCTCAGGTTCTGGCTGTAGTTGTGGTCGAAGGAGGTCTGCGCCAGGCCGAAGAAGCGCGGGGAGAGGTACTCATCGCGCTCCGCGTCGAAGTGCAGGATGGACGTCTTCGTGGTGGTCGCAGCCACCGGTCCGCCAGGGCCAATGTAGGCCGGCTCGGTGATCTTGCCAAACGAGCCGGCGAAGTCCGCCGAGGTGCGGTTGCGCGTGTCGAGCCACGTCACGGTAGGAACCGCGCGCGCCAGGCCCAGGCTGCCGGAAAACGTGTACTGGTTCTGCGTGGCGGTTACCAGCGTTG
>JASHRH010000381.1 GCA_030037475.1 Acidobacteriaceae bacterium | reverse complement strand
GAAGTGATCCGCGTCGATGTCGCCTGGTTCGCGGTAGAAGCGCTGGACATGCGTGCGGGAGTGGATACCGCGCTCGCCCGTGTGGTGAGCGTGTTTGGCCAGGCGCAGGCGCACCATGCCTACGTCTTCGTCAACAAGCGCGCGAACCGGATGAAGGTACTGGTACACGATGGCTTCGGCCTTTGGTTATGTGCGCGGCGACTCTACGAAGGCAGCTTCATCCGCGCATGTCTGACGCAGGATCGTGCCTTGGCGCTGTCGCACGAGCAGCTGCAGGCGATCGTGGTCGGTCTTCCGTGGGAGCGACTCGATGAACGCACAAAGATCCGAGTTTTATAGCAAATAATCGCTGCAACGTGTGTCGCTGCTACGGCAAGTGTGGCAGGATCGAAGTCCATGGAGAGGCCTGCTGATCTGGCTCAGATGGACGCACAGAAGCTGCGGGATCTGGCCGCGACGCTGATCTCGCAACTCGCTGAGCGCGACACTCAGATCAGTCATCAGGATGCCCACATAGGCGAACTCGATGCTGCTATTAGTGCGCGCGATGCGCAGCTGGCAAAGCGCGACGAAGAGCTCAAGCACAAGCAACTGAAGATCGACCAGCTCACGCATGAGATGGCGACCCTCAAACGCTGGCAATACGGCCGTCGCAGCGAGCAGCTCGATGCCGTGCAGCGCTCGCTCCTGGACGACAGCATCGATGCGGATATCGAGGCCATCAGCCTTGAGATCGACGCGCTCCAGCAAAAACCACCCGCGGCACCGAAGTCCAAGCCGCGCCGAGGTCCATTGCCCGCCTCGTTCCCACGGCGCGACGTTCCGCACGAGCCCGAGCACACGCGCTGCAGCTGTGGCTGCAGCCTGGAACGCATTGGCGAGGATATCAGCGAGAAGCTGGACTACACACCAGGCGTGTTCACGGTCGAGCGTCACATCCGCGGCAAATGGGTATGCCGCAGCTGCGAGACGCTGATCCAGGCGCCCGTGGCGCCGCACATCATCGATAAGGGCATCCCTACGACAGGATTGCTGGCGCAGGTGCTGATCGCGAAATACATCGATCACTTGCCGCTGTACCGTCAGGAAGCCATCTTCGGCCGTGCTGGGCTGGCTTTACCCCGATCGACGCTGGCGCAGTGGGTGGGTGCCTGTGGAGTGGCACTGCAGCCGTTGATCGATGCCATGAAGGCACTGCTGCTGACCCGGGCGGTGCTGCACGCGGATGAAACACCGGTACCGATGCTAAGGCCGGGCCTGGGACACACGCATAAGGCCTACCTCTGGAGTTATAGCTCGAGCGAATACGACGAAGTGCTGGCCGTGATCTACGACTTTGCCGAAGGACGAAGCGGACACTATGCCCGTGAGTTCCTGACCGGCTGGGGCGGCAAGCTCGTCTGCGATGACTTCTCTGGCTACAAGGCGCTGTTCAAAGCCGGTCGCGGCGTGACGGAAGTGGGTTGCCTCGCCCATGCCCGACGCAAGTTCGATGAACTACACAGGAATAAGCGCAGCGACGTCGCCGCAGAAGCCTTGCGGCGCTTTGCGGCCCTGTACAACATCGAGCGCGAGGCGCGCGAGCGCAAGCTCGACGCCGACGGACGGAGAGTGTTGCGTCAGCAACGCTCCAAGCCACTCGCCGAGGACTTAAGGCAATGGCTCGTCAGGCAGCGGCGCGAGGTGGAGCACGGTACCGCTACCGCCAAAGCCATCGATTACAGCATCGGTCGATGGGCGGCGCTGACGCGCTACCTTGACGACGGTGATCTGCCCATCGACAACAATCATCTGGAAAATCGCATCAGGCCGGTTGCCCTTGGGAGATCGAACTGGATGTTTGCCGGATCGTTGCGAGCCGGGCAACGCGCCGCGAACGTCATGACCCTTGTTCAGAGCGCGAAGCTCAACGGACACGATCCGTACCGATACCTCAAGGATGTCCTGGAGCGTCTGCCGACACAGTCCGCCAGCCGCCTACATGAACTGCTGCCTCATCAATGGAGACTGCCAGCTGCCGCCTGAGGGGTGTGTTCACCGGACGCATACGGATCACTTCCCCGTCAGTCTGATCGACCTTGATGACCTCCTCGATCCGCCGCCGGATATCGTGGACAAAGAGGGTCTCGATCGGCTTTGAGGCTGTCATGGACGCCACGCTCTTAGATTGCGACTCATCAGTAGATCTTCGCGCAATAGTTGTGCTCGGCTTGCAGCACACCCATGAAGCGCAGGCCCGCCGCGCCTTCGAGGCTACCGGGATAGAAGAGGATCGTGGGCACCGTCACCCGTCCCTGCAGCTGCTCCGGCAAAGAGAAGGTGCGATAGGCGGGAAAGAGCGCGCCCGCTCTGACGATGAAGACGATGTCTCGCCTCAGGTCTGGATCGCTCGGCATGTGCGCGGCGACGAGGTCAACCAGCGGCGCATACTCTGACAGCACCGCATGCAGCGTCTGAACGATAGTGGCGACTCCTTGTTCGCGCTCGGCCATGTACCACTCCTCGATCGGTCGTTGCGAGCGCATCGCCTCATCCAGGCACTCGGCGAGCGAGATGCGCGTGATGCGTTTGCCTCGCTCGGTGAGGC
>JASHRH010000380.1 GCA_030037475.1 Acidobacteriaceae bacterium | reverse complement strand
ACGCTGTCCAGCGATACCGGTGGCTTGGCGTTTTTCCCCCGTTCGCCCGCCGAGATCGACCGGGTGGTCGCCCAGATCGCGCTCGACATCCGCAATCAGTACACCATTGGCTACCACCCCACGCGCTCGCCCACCCTGGGCGGATACCGTACTGTACGAGTGGAAGCTCGCGACCGCCACTATGGAACGCTGATCGTGCGCACCACGAAGGGCTACTATCCGCGCCAGATTCCGCAGATGCACGAGGCCGCGCAGGTGGTCCAGGCCGGTTCGCACTGACGCGAAGCGGGGACGGAACAACCCGGTCTGCCTCGCTGTTGGCACCAGGAGAATCGCCGCTAAATCAGTGAATTCTGCGTGCTGCGATAAGTTCTTGCATCCCCGCCGAAGCTGCACTATGATTCCTCAAATTCAGTAGCAGTCTCTGAATCGCTCCATTCCTGGTGCTGGCATGATTTTCGATCTGTCTGGTTGTCTGCTGCGTGCGATAGCGGCTGCGCGTACTTCTTCCCTCCGCGGGACCACCCGCCGATGTTTGTCCGTTCTGGCCGGTCTGGCGCTGCTGCCGGTGAACGGCTGCCTCGGGCACCACTATGTGAAGACGGACTTCAGGAGTTACGAGAATGCCTTCGCCGAGACCTCGAATCGTGAGCTGCTGCTGAATCTGGCTCGCCTGGAAAACCGCGATCCAGCCTATTTTTTCAAGCTGGGCCAGATCACGAGCAGCTATCGAATGCAGGGCAGCCTGACCACCAGCGGGCAGCTCAGCGCCGTCACCGCCCCGGAGGGCCAGGTTCCCACCGGCGGCGGCACGCCCGGGATCATCTTCGAGAATGATCCAACGTTCCAGTACATTCCGGTGAACGACGACACCAATGCCCGGCTGATGATGGAGCCGATTCAGCCGGAAACGTTCTACGCTCTGTATCAGCAGGGATGGCGGCTGGATCAGCTCTTCCGGCTGCTGGTGGACCGGATCGAGGTCAGCATGCCAGTACCGCCGCCGAAGGATCAGACCGGCCAGCAAAAGGCCCAGAGTGAGCCGCAGAGTGCTCAAACTGCGCAGCAGAGCAAGCAGGCCACACAGCAAAGCAGCAAGAGCGAGTGCGTGGTGGAGGTTTTTCGGAATGTACCGCCTGAGGGTTCGCCGAACAACGAGCCGCTGGCTCCTGGTCAGGTCATGAAGGACGCGACTGACTCGGACGGAATCGTGGTTGGCTACTATGTGGTCGACGCCCAGGGCACACCCCTCTACGCGATTACTAAAGACAAAAAGACTCGCTACAACGCCGTGGCGCTCAGCCATTATGTCACCTTCCTGCGCGTGAGCGCGCTGGTATACGAACTACAGAAACGCGGCCTTCTGGTGCTGCGCAGTACGAACCAGTTTGTGCCGTACGACGGCAACTCCTTCATTCCCCTCAGGAGCGGAGGCGAAAAGCCGTCGGCACAGAATGAATTCCCGTCCTGGGTTTCCGGCGGCGGTAGCAACGGCGGTAACGGCGGTGGCAGCGCCTTCCAGGCCAAGGATCAGAATGACGCAATGGCCCGAGACCAGATCTGGGAGCGCAAGATGTCTCCGGACGGCAAGACCCAGATCGGCTGGATCCTGGGACACAAAGTCTTCACGCCGGTGTTTTACCTGACTCCAATCGATGTAGAAACGACAAACGGGGCGACCACCATTTCGTCGAATACTGACTTCGTCGAGAAAGAAGTGGAGAGCGACCTGTCGGATCCTGAACTGTCTGCCATCAACCCGAAGGGAAGTACCGCGCTGACGAGAGTCCTGACGGTGATGAAGGAAGGATTCTCGCTGGAGGGGATGCCCCGCGCCGACGGCGAGGAGGAGCAGAACGAATGTCCTGCCGAACCGACGGCGCACCTTTACATGCGCTCGATCATTGGGCTCATGGCGGCATCTGCGCAGGAACAGGCTCCATTCGAGGCCCTGGCGAACAATGATCCTCCAGTTACAAGTGATCCGCAGGATCGGAGCGACACGTCGAACCCACAGCCTTTCCAGGCCGACGTGCCGCGCCTCGAGCAGATGCCGGTATTGCGCCTGCAGTGGCGCGGCGTTGAGACGGTGAATCCGCTGGTCTCGGTGAGCTATCGCGGCAATTCCTACAGCGTGACTGATCCTTCGCCTCCGCACATCGAAGCCAACGCCACCTGGAACCGCGACATGTTTCGCCTGATCGAGGGACTCAGTTCTCAGGTTACCGTGGACATTTCCAAGTTCCCGCTGCCGGAAATCCTCCAGTTGCACTCCGATTAGCAACCTCGAAGGGAGCAATCTCGGTCGCATGATGACCAGACGGAGCGGCAGGCTTTTGCAGGAACGGAAAAACACTCCCTCGAATATTCGTCTTCCGGCGGTTCTGCCCGTGGGTTTTACAGGTCACCGCCGGCTGCCGGACGAAGCTGCTTCGCGCGCTGTCCTGCGCGAATTTCTGCGCGAGTACAAAGCCACGACGCCCGCAATCGTTTACGGCGTCTCCTCGGTCGCGGCCGGAGGCGACCTGCTCTTCGCGGAAAGCTGCCTGGAACTGGACATCCCGCTGCGCATTCTGCTGCCCATGCCGGTCGAGGAATTTAGCAGCGATTTCGAAGTTGACGGCTGGACGCACGCGGAGCGTGTTCTGGCCCGCGCGATCTCAGTCGAGGTGACTGGCGACCGTGGCGACCGCGCGGAGCTGTACTACGAGTGCGGCATCCGAACCGTGCAGCGGTGCCGGCTGCTGGTGACGCTGTGGGACGGGCAGCAGGCGCACGGACTGGGAGGCACGGCTGAAATCGTTGACTTCGCCGACAGGATTGGGCGACCTGTGGTGTGCTTCGACAGCCAGACGGGTGCGCGGCACGATCTGCATGCCGATGCAATGGCAGGGCTCCTGGACGATCCCGAGCTGGAGTTCCTGAATGGACTTCCCGATGCCGGCGTGCCTCCGCCTTCCGGGCTGGGACTGCGCCTTGCGCGCGCTTGGTTTGACAAAATTGACGCCAACGCCAGCCATTTTGCGCCGCGTTCGCGTAAGTTGGCCGCCGTTCCGGTTACCTGGACCGCGGCGGCAGCTCTGTTCAGCGGTTTTGCGGCGCGCGCGCCGGCGGCCACCTTCTGGATGGGACTGAGTGCCGCCATGGGCCTGGTAGCCGCTGTGCTGCCCGCGATCCTGCGCCTCGATCACTGGCAGCGCCTGTGGGCGCGCACCCGCACGGCCGCGGAGGTCTGCCGCTCCATGATGGCGCTGTGGCCTGCGCCCGGCGACTACGATCTGATCGGCCCCGAAGCGATTCCTGAGCTGGCCGGCGTTCTGCTCTCGCTCAACTTTCAGCACAGCAACGACACGGGACGTACTTCGGTCTCTCTCGAAGAGTTTCGTAAGGGTTACAGAGAAGAGCGGCTCCAGGGCCAGATCGACTACTTTCATGGAAAGTCGGCAGACTCGGAACGCGAGGGGCGCCGCTTTCGCCTGCTGACCTGGATCAGCGCCGGCCTGGCGCTTTTGGTGGCCGCGTGGTGGTTCTCAGGGCGGTTCGATCCCGCGGGCCTTCATCATCACGGTGGCGGCCGCTGGGTTCCTCTGCTCATTTCCGCGTTGTTTCAGGTGGCTACCGTTGCCGGAGCGATGGTGGTGATCCGTGACTGCGACCGAAGGCAGCGGCGCTTTCGGGAACTGGAGCAATGGCTGACCAACTGGGAGCCGCAGTTCGGCGCGCTGCTCACGCTGAGCTCCGTGCTCGAAATCGCCACGCGCATCGAGCGCGCGCTGCTGGTGGAACTGCTGGAATGGCGCTCTCTCATGCGCCACGCCAAACTGCCGAGGAAGTGAAGCCATGAAACGCATTCTTACCCTGGACGGCGGCGGTATCCGCGGCGTCTTCAGCCTCGAAATCCTCCTCCACATGCAGAAAATGCTGCGCAGGCATTACGGCCGCGACGATCTGCTCCTCCGAGACCATTTCGATTTCTTTGCCGGCACCAGCACCGGCGCCATCATTGCTGCTTGTCTCGCCTGGGGGTACACGCTCGAGCAGATCCTCGACCTTTATGTCCGGTTCGGGAAGAAAATGTTTCAGCCCATCCCCTGGTATCTGCCGTGGAAGCGGTATGGCATTTCGCGCTTCGACGCGCGTCCGTTATCCGAAATGCTGCAGCGCATCTTCTCCGAAGATGGCGAGGGCAAGGTTCCGGCCCTCCTGGGGACCGAAAAGCTCCGTATGAGCGATGGCGCGCTGAAACTGCTGCTGGTGGTGGTGCGCAATCACACCACCGGCTCCGCGTGGCCGGTCACGAACAACCCCAATGCCGAATTCGGCCGCCGCGAGCAGGAAGAATGCAACCTGGACATTCCTCTCTATCAGCTGATCCGCGCCAGCACCGCCGCGCCCGTGTATTTCGATCCCGAAGTCATCCATCTGGGCAGGAGCCGGTATGTATTTGTCGACGGCTCGATCACGCCGTACAACAATCCCGCACTCATCGCCGCGCTGACCGCCATCCTGCCCTGTTATCACCTTGAATGGGAGACTGGACCGGACAAGATTCGCATCGTTTCCCTGGGAACGCTGCGATTTCCCTCCGGTCTGCCGCCGACGGCACACCATCTCTGGGTTGGGTACAACGCCTCGCATATCCCCGCGGCGCTGATTCAGGGAATTGCTTCGGAGCAGGATTATCTCTGCCGCTGCCTGGGCGAGTGCCTGTATGGCGAGCCGGTGGACAGCGAGGTCCGGGATCTCATTGGCATCCCGCTGCCGGGGCATCGCTGGTTCAGCTACGTCCGGTACAATCGCTCGTTCAAAGCCGCGGAAGTGGCCGATCTGCTGCGCGAGCATCCCAGCCTCGCGCGGCTGGATGCCGTTCATGCCATCCCGATCCTGCGCCGGCTGGGCGAGACCTACGCGGAGAAGAACGTGAAGCTGGAGCACCTGATTTGATCTGCCGGTGTCCGAAGATTCTCAGAACGCCAGCAGCGTCACGCCTGCGCAGACAAGGAGAGCAGCGGTCCAGCGACGGCGGTCCACGTTCTCTTTCAGAAAAATCTTTGCGGCCAGCGCATTCGTCACGAAGGTAAGAGAAGTGGCTGCCGGGCCAATCAGGCTCAGCTCGCGGTGGCTGAGCGCAAAGAGCAGCGAGAAGAAGCTGAGGGCCAGGCAGATGACGCCGACACCGAAGCGGCCATTGGTCAGCACCACAGCCACCGTGCCGAGGAGCCCGCGCCGGGCGCGAATGGCATCGAGATCCCCGATCTGCCGCATCGCCGACGCGGTGAGAATGTCACCCGCGGTCGCGGTGATCACAACGCTGGCGATCATGGCGATGGTGGCGAGAATCTGGAAAGGAGTCACGGGAGCGCCTCCTCGAGAGCCGGCTCTTCCAGCAGGTCCGGCTTCCCGGTGCCATGATCTGTGTACGATGGGCCGCGCGTCACAAAGCCCACGCCCGCGGTGATGAAGAGCACTCCGAGCCAGCGCAGGGAAGAGACCTGTTCGTGCAGCCAGAAGCGCGCCAGCAAAGTCATGATGACATAACCGAGCGAGCTGGCCGGCAGCACCCAGGTGAGATCGGCCCACGAGAGCGCGGTCAGATACGAGGCGAAGAATCCGCACAACAGCACGATGCCGCCCGCGACCCACGGAGAGAAGATGGCGTGAATCAGTTCCGTCGGATGATGCAGCGAAACCGGACCCAGCGTCTTCATCCCGCGGGCCAGAAACGTATCCCCGCACGAGGACGTCAGCGTGACCGCTGCCAGCACCAGATAGCGCCGGAATGTCAGGGTGGATTTTGTCACGCGGCCGCCAACCCCCAAAACAGAATCGCGGCCAGTCTCGCGCTGGCCGCCTGATGGTCTGGCACTATGCTTCCGCGTTCACCGCGGAGCCGGAGCCGCTTTCGCCGGCCTTTTGCGTGCGCGTTTCTTTCACCATCCGGTCGCGCTGCGCGCGCAGCTTCAGGAAGGATTTGGATTCCTGATAGAGCCGCTTCAGGTCGCGGTTGGCGATAGCCTTGCTGATCACGCGCCACGCCGCCTTCGGCCGGAAGAAATACTCGTCGTAGAAGCGGTTCACCATCTCCAGCACGTACTCAGCGGGAAGGCCTGGATACTCGATGTGGGCGATCTGGTGCCCGCCTTCATCGACCATCTTGTTGCCGTTGGTGATGAAGCCGTTCACGCGGGCATATTCATACAGCTCCGTGCCCGGGAACGCGTGCGCCACGGATACCTGGATGGTCTCGACATCCAGCGATTTCGCGAACTGGATGGTGTTGCGGATCGATTCCTTCGTTTCGCCGGGCAGCCCGAGAATGAAATCGCCGTGGATGGTGAGCCCGAGCTTGTGGCAGTCGCGGGCGAAATCGCGCGCCCGCTCCACGGTAGCGCCCTTCTTGATGTTCTTCAGGATCTGCGGGTCGCCGGACTCGAAGCCGACAATCAGCAGTCGGCAACCGCCGTCGCGCATCGCCTTCAGCGTGTCGTAGTCGGTGGTCACGCGCGAGGTGCTGGACCAGGTGAGTTTCAGCGGCTTCAGCTTGCCGCACAGTTCGATGGTGCGCGCCTTCTGGATGTTGAAGGTATCGTCGTCGAAGAAGAATTCCTTCACATTGGGGAAAAGTTCCTTCGCGTGCGCCATCTCCGCGGCCACATTGTCGGTGGAGCGCTTGCGCCAGGCGTGTCCGCTGAGCGTCTGCGGCCACAGGCAGAAGGTGCATTGTGCCGGACACCCGCGCGTGGTGTACAGCGAGACAAAGGGATGCAGCAGGAACGGCACGTTGTACTTCGTGACGTCCAGATCGCGCTTGTAGATGTCGGTCACCCAGGGCAGCGCGTCGAGGTCTCCGATCTGTGGCCGGTCGGGATTGTGAACGACCTGCCCATTCCTGCGATAGCTGACGCCGGGGATTTCGCTGAGCGGCTTGCCGTTCGCATAGTCCACCACGGAGTAGTCGAATTCGCGCCGGCAGACGAAATCGATGGCTGCGCACTCATTCAGGGCCTTCTCCGGATCGGTGCTGACCGGCGGTCCGACGAAGCAGATTTTCAGCTTCGGATAGGTTTCGCGGATCTTTTCGGCCATCCGCTGATCGAGCGACCACCCAATGGTGCTGGTGAAG
>JASHRH010000379.1 GCA_030037475.1 Acidobacteriaceae bacterium | reverse complement strand
GGATTACGGGCGGTATCTTCATTGCTTTCGGCGTGCGCCTGGCAGTCGCATCAACCTCGCGTTAGTTGGAGCTGTGGTGAGGGTCCGGACTCCCGGCAGCCAACCTGCCGCGGACGGCCGGCGGTTGACCTGGGTACGGGGACCAATTCGCTTGGCCGCCAAATGTGCCGTATACTCCCTTCGTCTCGCCGGGCTTCTGCTTTCGGAGCAATCATGTCGACAGAGCCGATACCGGTCGATGCTTTGACGGCCGAGCATTACGTTTGGGGGAATGTATGCGACGGCTGGCACTTGTTGAAGGGGAAAGACCTGAGCGTCATTCAAGAAAGAGTTCCGCCAGGTGCCGGAGAGACACGTCACTTCCACTCACGCGCACGTCAGTTTTTCTTCGTGCTGTCGGGCACGGCGACGATCGAATTCAATGAGACGGCGGTGGAATTTGGTCCAGGCAAAGGTCTACACGTTCCGCCGGGGACCGAGCACCGCTTCTCCAACCGATCCTCCGAGGCAGTTGTATTCCTGGTCATTTCATCGCCGACAACGGCCGGCGACAGGACCGATGTGATTTCTTGACGCGCTTCCACGCTGCACGGTTGGTCGCGGGCGGGTGTCCTTTTTTTGTCCTTATTGAGCCGACCGTAGCCGCGCCGGACCACCGCGATCAGCGAGACGTGACCTGGGTGATCGTCGCTTCGGAATTGCGGTCGATCAGCTCGTTGAACGGATCGACGCCAGCGAACTTGGGCAGGCGGCTGACCGTCAGGGTGACGGTCTGGACGCCCGAGTGGATCCGCAGCTTCTGCAGCGCGATCACCTTGCTCCCGTCATAGCCGGCGTGCCCCGGCTCCACGTCGAACGCCCCGACGTCCAAGGTCTCGTCCATAGGCGCCTCCTTCTCATGGCCTTGTCCGTCGGCGTAGAGCTTCTTGGCGTCGACGGTGAAGCTGAGGTCGTAACGCCCGTCGCTGCGCCGCTTGGCCACCGCGTCCGAAGCCTTCACGTCGTAGAGAGTGATTTTCTCGAACAGATCCGTGATCAGTTGCTGCTTGTCTGCCGGCGCCTCGGCCCGCAGATCGCGCACCAGATCGAGCGAGGTGGGATAGGGTGGCCCCTTGAAGGCGAAGTCGCGCAGCAAGTGGCGCAGGGCGCGGTTGACCACGCTCTCACCCAGCTCGTCCTGTAGCCGATACATCACCAGAGACGCCTTGCGATAGTAGATGTAGGGCTGGTTCTCGACGCGCTCCAGCGGCTCTTCCTCCAGCACGTCGCTCGCGCGGGAGCGCAGGTAGGTGTCGAGCTCGAACTTCAGGAATTTGCGCATCATGTACGGCCCGTACATGTGCTTCATGACCATGGCCGCCGAGTATTGGGCCAGGGTCTCCGACAGAGCCGTCGAGCCCTGCTCGTCAGCGCCGATGATCTGGTGCGCCCACCATTGGTGTGCCAGCTCGTGGGCGCCGACATAGGTGACCATGTCGATGCGGCTCGGATCGCGGTTATCGGCGATGAAGAAGATGCCCTCGGACCAGGCGATGGTGTTGGCGTAGGACTGGGCGAAGTCGCCTTGTGGAGCGGGAAACTCCAGCACCCGCACCTGATGAAACTGATACGGACCGAAGTTGGCCTGATAATAGTCGAGCCCCGCGCGCATGGCATTTTCGATGCGGGCCACGTTCCATGGGTGCTCGGGATCGTAGTAGACGGTGATCTGCACGCCCTTGTAGGCTTCAGTGGCCACCGCATACCTGGCTGACTGCACCGAGAAGAAGTCCATGATCGGCGAGTCGGTGACGAAGCGCACCGTGCGGCGCCCGTTCTCGACGGACTGGCTGACCGCCTGGCCAGGCGCGATGGGGATCTGGTCTGCGTCCGTCGTGACGGTGATGTCGGCGGTCACCCAGTCCGCGTCGTCGCGCAGGTAGTTCACCCGATCGGCGCCCGGCGTCCCGAGCTTCGGCATGTGCAACTCGGGCGGCAGGCCGTATTTGCGCCGCCTGGCGCGATCCTGCAGCAGGAGGCTACGGTCCATGCCGATGCGGGGCACCAGCCGCTCGTCGTTGAGGAACGTTCCATTGTCCACCACCCAGAGAAGGTTGCCGCTGTTTCGGAAGCCGTGCTGCGCGAGCGTGGTGGAGAAGCTGAGCGTGCGGATCTCGCCGGGCTGCATCGGCCGGTCGAAGGCGTAGATGCGGTAGTTGTAGCCGGCGAACGCCGTTTGCAGGTGCGCGCCCTCGATGGTGAGATTGTCCACGACCAGATCGCGTGGGAAGCGAACGTGCATCACGCTCAAGGCTGCGCCGGTGCGGTTCTGGATGGCGTAGGTGCCCTGGGCCTCGGCCCTGGGCTCGCGGGGATAGATCTGGACGTTGAGCCTGACGGAGGCGACCTTCGGCTCCGGCAGGGTCTCGTAACGCAGGAACTTCTTCTCATAATTCGCCGCCCAGCGCTCATCGCCGAGCTGGGTGCGATAGGGGTTGAGGATATTGGTGTTGTAGAAGATGAAGGCGCCCGATCCGACGAATGTCGCGACCGCGATCGCGAGGATGACGCCCGCCGTTCCGCGCAGCCGCCGCGGCAGGGCGCGAAGGCGCGGCGCGAGGCGCGTCTCGGTCCCCCGCCGCCACAGGCCGTATGACAGCACCAGAAGGATGAGCGCGAACGCGCTCCAATAGAGCCGGAACCAATAGGCGCCGATCCAGTAACGGCCCAGGCCGTCCATATCCGACAGCGGCACGCCGGGCCCGCCACCGTAGCGATACAGATGGTGCTCGAAACCCAGGTTGGCGAGCACGAGCGTGGAAATCAGATAGACGGCCATGACCGCCCAGCCCGCGTATTTGTGCGGACTGAGAGCCTGGACGAAAATCGCCAGCGCCGCCAGGAGCACGAACTCGATGCTGCGGGGCAGGACCCACCAGAGGAGGTACTTGCCGAGCTCGAAGTCGAAGTAGCCCTTCACCGCCTGCATGGCGATTGCGACGACAACCCCGACGAGCAGGGTCGAGATCAACACGAGGCTGATCGCCAGAGTCTTGGGGCCGACGAACATCCAATCGGCGACCGGAGTGGCGTCGATGATCTCCTGGGTGCGCTGCTCCTTCCCCCGCCATACCAGCTCGCCCGCATAGTAGATGGCGATGATCAGGGCGAAGAAGTCGAAGACATCGAGGGCGTTGATCATCACCCTCGTGACCGGGAAGACCCGGCCGCCGTAGTCGCTCACGTCCGTGGAGAGCCACAGGTTCAGGCCCGCCAGCAGGACCGCGAGGCCCAGCAGCACGAAGTAGGCGGGGCTCAGGAAGACCTGCTTGGCGTCGAGGCGCGTTCGTGCCCGCAGCTGTGCCCAGATCGCGCCGGCACCGAAGCTCGGTTTGGCAAGACCCGCCGCAGGCTCGGCAAGGCTCCGTCCCGCAACAGCCGGCTCGACAACAGCCGGCTCGACGGCAGCGGATGGCCCGCGCCGCCCTGAATGCTCGGCGGACTCGAAGCTGAAGAGGCGATGGGCCAAAGCCAAAGCGCCGAAGGCGACCCCGAGCCACAGCACCTTGTTCCACAGGAGAACACCCGCCATCGGCGGAGTCAGCGCGTTGCGCTCGCTGGCGGTCCAGTAGCGCGTGGCCGCGCCGAAGGCTGACGTGCCGAAAGGCTCCCAGAGCGCCGCGACATGCTCCAGTCCGGGCTTGCTCACGACCACCGCGAACACCGATCTCAGCACCAGGAGGGCGATGAGGCCGACGTAGGTCCACATCATCGAACGCGTGAGCGTGGTCAGCGTGAAGAACAGCGCCGAGGACAGGAAGAGGATCGGCAGCGCCAGCACCACATAGGCGTAGACGTAGTCGCGGAGCACCACCGG
>JASHRH010000378.1 GCA_030037475.1 Acidobacteriaceae bacterium | reverse complement strand
GGCTCCGACCAGAAGACCATGGTCTCCATCGTGGCAGCGGGTGTCTGGGCATAGTTCGTCTTTTGTGCCGAATACGGATACAAAATGCTGAGCAGCTCGTAATCCATTTCCTCGAGAGCACGACCGCGATCAAGGCCGGCATTCACCTGGGTGCCGGCAGTCGCGTACTCGATCTCGCAGGTGAGCTGCGCCAGAATGGCCGGCATCTGCAGGTCGGCGGCAAGGCCGGTCCAGTTCAGCGAAAAGGCGTCGAGTACCGGCTGAGGCATGGGAGCCTCGGCGTCCAGAACGAGAATGCCGGGGCGCGAGACGGCGCGCAGGGTCATGGTGCGAGCGGGATTGAGCGCGGCCAGGCGGTTGCGCAGCGTGACGTAGAAAGTATCTTTGGCGTTTTGCATGGATCATCCTGAAAAGCGCGAGCTTCGCTACACCGGCCATTCGCCGCAGGCTTCCTGGACCAGCAGGCGATATAAATACGGCTCACCCTGGGTGACGGAGGACGAGACGGCCTCGATGAGAAAGAGCTTGCCCGCGACCACAACGCCGGCGGCCATGGAGAAGAGAGCCTCGGCTGAAGCGAGCTTCTGCTGCGCGACCTGCACCGCGACCGCCTGCGCTGAGACCATCAGCTCATACTTAGGCAACTGGCCGTCCTGCATGGCGATGCGCGCTTTGCGAAAGACGACCGGCGAAAGCGGCAGGGAGAGAAAGCCGGGCGCGTCGAGGCCGAGCTGTCCGGTGTTGCTGGAGTCGCCTTGGAGCGGCGGCATTTGCAGAGAAGCAGTGGTGCCGCCTCCGGCGCGTAGCAGAGCAGTGGCGACGCGCTGCGCCAGGCCCGTGGGATCCTGAATGCTGAGATCGGCCATGGCTCACCCCATCCTGACCGAAACCCATGGCTTGAGCATGGCCTGGACGGTCGGATCGATGAGCGAGGCGGAAAAATACTGGAGCCACATTGTGTCCACCTTCGAGGTCTTCACGTTCAGGCCGGGCGTGGCCTGGGCATTCTTTACAATCTGGGCGCAGGCGCACTTCACCACATCGGGAAGCGTCGCGAGGCCTGCGGTGTAGGTCACGGCGACCTCGTTATAGGGCAGGCCAAGAATGTTCAGCGGGAAAATGAGTTCGCCGGTATCGGCGACAAAGTCGACGGTGGAGGGATCGACAGCCGTCCAGGCGCCGGGCAGCGAAAAGGCCCAGAGGATTTCTTCCTGAAGCGGAAAGACGATCTGGCCGCGGCGCGGTTTGGCATAGCGCGCCTGAATGGAGACGAAGGGCAGCGTGGCTGGCGCGATGGCGACGAGCGGCAGATTGCTGAGACGCACGGTCTGCGAGCCTTCGACCATGCGCAGGCGCTCGGTGTACTGCGTGGGGTTGAGGCTGATGCGGCGGCAATGGCTGTCGATCAGGGACGAGGCCGCGGCGATCCAGTCGTCGGTGACGTCGGGCGCCAGGCCGTAGGTCTGGTATTCGGTGGGCTGCAGGTAGCAGGACATGGTTTCTCCCGGAAGCGAGTTAGCAGATTAGCGAGTTAGCAAGCCAGCAAGCCAGCGGCAGCCAGCCCGCTAACTTGCTAACTTGCCGACCTGCTCAGGAGGGACTATCGAAGTTCGGATTCGATCCCTCCTGGTCGGAGTTACCGATCCACGAGCACCTGGTAGTGGGCGTAGTTTGCACCCTTCACGACTGGAGCGCCGAACTTGACCGCCACGTACTGCGAGGCCAGCGATCCGGGCACGCCGAGCTGGAAGACGCGCGGGTTGGGATCGGAGAGCCAGTGGTACTCGATCAGGTCCTCGGTAACGATGTACGCCGGCAGCACCGCATTGCCCGTGCCGGGCGTGCCCGTGTAGGCGAGCGACCAGTCGGGGATGAGCGGCAGCTCGCCCGCCTGGGTCACGAGCATCTTCACCGTGAACCCTGCGGCGATCTCTTTCGTGTTCAGGACCACGTTGAACTCGGACTTCATCTCGCGGTCGAGCAGATCGAGCAGCACGGGGTTGGCGTAGATGGCGGTGGGCCGCACCGCATAGCTGGTGTTGGCCACCATCTGCGCGATGGTCGACTTGATGCCGTCGGTGATGCAGCCCGTGGTGGGGATGGTTGTGGTGTTGCCGCCGGCGGCGATCTGGCCGGCCACGCCGAAGTACTGCATCGTGGTGGGCGTGCTCAGCGAGGTGTCATTGCCGTTCCACAGCGCGATGTCGTGGGTGAGCATGACGCCCTCGATGGTGTCCACGAGGTCCTTGGCCTGGAGATAGGCGAATTGCTTTTGCTGCGAGCCCAGCTCCATGTCGAAGAGGTTGTAGTTCAGCTGCGCGACGATGGCCTTCAATGGCACGCTGCGCTCCACGCGCGTGGGCGAGACGACGGGCGCGACGATGTTGCGGGGATCGACGAACCCGGCAGTGGAGGGATTCGGAATCGCCGTCTGCTCGAAGTAGCGCGAGGGATGGCCGGTGGCCGGGACCTGCCTGATGCGCTGCCCGAAAAGATTGCGGCGGCGCACGATGTCGAGGATCTCGGTCTGATACAGGGGCACTT
Source organism: Acidobacteriaceae bacterium (assembly GCA_030037475.1). Taxonomy (GTDB): domain Bacteria; phylum Acidobacteriota; class Terriglobia; order Terriglobales; family Acidobacteriaceae; genus Palsa-343. The sequence continues at coordinate 9,021 of JASHRH010000378.1, read as the reverse complement.
CGATAGCGCCGGGCCCGATGTAATCGGCGGCGGCGTGAATGTCCAGGAAGCTGGCGGTCATGTGTGTCCTTTCTGGAACAGCGATGAAAGAGTGAGCGGTGAAGCGGCCAGCTAAAAGGCGGCCAGCTAAAAACCGGTCAGTTAATCAGCGGTCAGCGATGAGGCGGTCAGCAAGTTAGCGAGTTAGCTCGCTGACCGGATCTCCGCTGACCGTCTTTCTGCTGGCGGCCGTCTAGCCCACCACGCCGGCGCGCAGCAACTGGGCTTTGACGGCAATGCGCTGCTCGAGGCTGAGGCCACTGAGCGCTGCATCGAGCGCGCCCGCTTCGACGTGCTCGAGCGCAATGCCCTGTTTCGCGAGGAACTGTGCGGTGGTCGGGGGAACGGTTTTACGCCCCGTGGGCAGCAGGTCGGGCTGAGCCGGCGTTTCGGGCCGGGATTCGAGCTGGGCCCTGAGCTCCGCGATCTGCTGCTCGGCGGCCTGGAGCTTTTGCTCCAGCTCGGCTTCGCGACCCGGCGCGGCGGCCACGAGCCGGCGCACCTCACCCTCGCGTTCTTCCAGCAGCGCGACAGCGCGCTCCACGAGCGAGGCCGCGGCTTCCAGCCGGGCTTCCATGCGTTCGATGCCGGCCATCACTTCGCCTGGCCGAACTTCGCTGGTCTGGGATTCCATGCTTCTTCCTTTCTGAGTTGCGGGTGAATGAAAACGGAGCGAGCCGGGTGGTGTGGGGTTCCCTGGGGTGCCCGGCGCGCGGCGGCGTACACCGGAACGGCACGGGGCTCGCGGCAAAGCGGCGGAGCAGGTGCGGCTGGGCGCCTCGCTGCGATCTCGAAGGACGTGTCGCGGTAGGCGGCCTTGTCGCGCAGCAGGATGGCTGCGCCGGTGAAGGTAGCGCGGGTGAGGGTCCAGATCTCCGTGCGCAGGTCCTCAACGTGGGCATCGGCCAGCTCCCAGGACATGCCCATGGCGCCGGGCAGGCACTGGCGCATCTGCCGCTCCACTTCGGGGAAGTCCTTCGCGAAGAGATAGCCCGCCACCGTCAGGCGCTGGCCCTCCACGTCGGCGTGGGTGATGATGCCGCACTTGCGGCGGGCATCGTGCCCGTCCCAGCCGGGCGCGTAATCCACGCCCATGCCCAGCAGGGAAGGCAGCGCGGCGAGGGCCGCTGCGCGCGTCAGCACCACGCGGTGGCCGCGGGCGCCTGCGGGCGGTTTGGTGCTGGGCTCGTCCACACGCGTGAGCACGCCGGTGAAGGGCACGCGGTTGGGATGATCGGCGACGTCCGGCATCCGGACGGCCATGGCATTGAATTGCATAGGCTCTCCAATGTGTGAAAGAGCTCAGAGCGCAGAGCTCAGGTGCTGAGCGAGTCAGCAAGTTAGCAAGTCAGCAGGTTAGCGGCGGGCTTGGCTAACTCGCTAACCTGCTAACCCGCTGACTTGCTCGCTGCCACCGGCTCGTTGCTCCGGCTGCCGGCTGCGGTCTGCAGCGGACCGAGTCCCCGCATGGCGCGGACTTCGTTCACGGTGAGCACGCCCGCAGCAAGCAGCGCGGTCTGCATCTGCACTTCCTGCATCTCGTCGGAGGCGTCGAGATCGTTGAAGACGAACTCGAACTCCGGCCAGCCGAGCCGCTTCGCAAAGAGATCGCGCGTCATGTGTTCGGCGATCAGCCGCGCCAGCGGGACGATCGCGGAGTGGAAGGCCTCGTCGAGCAGCGACTCCGCGGTCGAGCGGTTCACATCCTGTTCCAGCCCGAGCAAAACCGGCGGCAGCGAGAAAGCGTTGGCGACCATGCGGATCAGGAACTGTTGCCAGTTGAGGCGCAGGTCGGCGTCGGTGCCCTGCGCAAAACGCAGGACTTCCGGTTTCTGCTCGGTCGAAAGCAGCGGCACGCGGCCGGTGCCCTCGATTTCATCCTGCCACCAGCGGATGAGGCGCTCGTGCTGGGCAGGCGTGGTCTCATTGAGCCACAGCGCATACTGAACCACGGCGTTGCTGGCCAGCTTGCCGGCGAAACGGTGCGCGCTGAGGAAAGCGTTGACCGTCTCGAAGGCGACTTCGAGCGGACCGAGCCCGAAGGGTGTGTAACTGCGCGGGTTCATGCGCAGGTAGAGGAGCTGGCGGTCTTCGAGCGGGATAACGGCATCCGTGCCGGCGAGGCCGGTGGCCTGGGCGTAGCGGATCGACTCGGGCTGGCCATCCCACTTCGGGTCGATGCGAATGGAGGCGCCGTCGACGGGCCACAGCTCGAAGGGCTTCGCCGCGTCGCCGGTGAGTTCCATCTCGATGGCGCCGAAGCCGCCGACGAGCGCGTCCTCGATGACCTGCTCGAGCAGGACGCGGAAAGAGTCAGAGGCATTGGGAAACTCGAGCGCGCGGCGCAGAATGCGGGCCCGCTTCTCGGCCCACGCCACGTGCTCCGCGTCCTGGTCGCGGCGGAGGCGCACCTGCCAGTCCATCGCGGCGATGCGGTCCTTGATGAGGTTGATGGCGCGGCGCACCAGCGGAGTCTCCGCAAAGCGCCGGAGGTTGACCGGCGTCGGCCGGGGCAGCGGCCGTCCGGGAATGGCGTAGGGAGCCAGAACGGAGGGCAATGCCACGGTTCTGCGCTCAGCGAGCTGGCTCGCCGCGGGCCCCGCGGCACCCGGCTGTCCGGCGCCTTTCGCGGCCAGCCGCGCCAGCGCACGTTTCCATTGATCTTTGATCGTCACGTCGTCTCTGCTCCTTCCGGCAAAGAAAAAGGCATGGCGGCCGGCCATGCCTGGTTCCTGAAGTTGCTGGTTATTCGTTCCTGCTCCTCGGCGCAGGACTGTCTGGCAAAACTCCAACAACTAACAACTAATAACTAAGAATCCAACTTATACTCTGAGTTCCCGCCGCGCGGTCTCGGCTACGCGCTCAAGGTCGTTCGCGGTGAGGACGCGAATCTGGTGCGCCTCCATCGTCTCCACGCCAAAGCGGTAGCGCGCGATGCGGTCGGCGTCGTCGGGGACGTCGCCTGCGCTGTTCCGCAGGGGTTCTACGATCGCGGTCAGCTCCAGTTCGGCATTCTCCACGCGGGCGACTCCCGTCCGCAGCGCCGGAGCGCTGAAGGCAAGCACCTTAGCCAGCTCCGCGTCCGCGTCCAGCGAGACGGCATGGAAGACGCGAATGAGGCCGTTGGGGCGATAGCCGCAGTCGAGTTTCAGCGGGTCGCCAGGCTGCGTGTACGCGGAGGCCGCGATGCGGCGCCGCATCAGATCCCAGACGCGGGCCCGTTCGAAATGCGCGCGCATGCCGCGCAGCAAAGCGGCGCGCCCCGTGAGCGCCGCGCGACCGCGTACTTTGCGCGGCTCCACGTACAGGCGCATCATCTCCTCCATGCCCGCGGCCAGATTCTCCACCAGGCAGCCGCGCGGCTCGGTGATCTGGAGCAGATGCGAGAAGGAGTCCTCGATGACCGTCATCAGCGGTTTCAGGTCGGCATCCTGGCCGGCCAGCCGCCGCCGCATCTCGGACTCCAGCGTCTCCAGCATTTCCGTGTCCGCGTCGGGATCGAGACAGCGCACGCGCGACCAGTCGCGGGTGAGGCGCATCTCGGTGGCGCCGCTGACGGGCCGGAGCAGCACGCCGATGTTTACGAATTCGTTCTTCACTGGGTCCGGGACGTAGCGGACCAGGAAGAAGTCGCAGGGCAGACGGTCCGTCACTGGATGCTCCCGTTGACACTATCGCTCCAATGCAGAGCGGGGAATTGCGAAGAAACCGCGGAAACGCTGCGGTGGTCCCAGTTCGGGAAGGGCTGGCGGGAGGAGTCCCGGAACGCAGCGATGAGATCGCGCACGCGCGCCCGCCGCTCCAGCAACTGCTCCACCAGCCGCTCCAGGACATCTGCCGCACCTTCATACCACTCCGGCGGCAGGGTTTCGGCGATCGCCCAGATCCGCTCCGGAGCGAGCGTCTCGATGCGGTTCAGCCACGGCTCGAAGCTCTGCCAGCCGGTCACGCCGCGGTACACGAGATTGCGCGCGTAGACGCCGCGCAGTGGTGCGTCGAGGAAGCGCCACTCGCCGGCATTGAAGCAGAAGCCCTGGTCGATGAAGGCCGCCGACCAGCGCCGCTCACGGGCCCTGCGATGGAAGAGCGCCTGGCGGCCGTTGGCGTTGCACGTCCACTTGTCGAGCGCCAGGATGCCGGCGAACTCCTCAAGATTATGCACCTCGGCGAGCTGGTCTTCCGGGAGGTAATCGGCCCTGTGCCCGGGCATCAGGCCGCCGACCATGCGGGAACCGAAGTGCAGGCCGGGGCGGCAGGGCTCGCGGCGCTGCCCGAAATCCATCTCCAGCTCGCGGGTGCGCTCGATCAGCCAGGGCGTCACCTCGATCACGTCGCACTCCGGCACGGTGAGCCCGGCGAGCGCGGCCAGGCGCGTGGCCAGCAGCTCGTTGGGCAGCACGCGCAGGTGCTGGGGGTTGTTCTGGAACTTCACCACCCAGGCGTTGCCGTCCTCGCCGAGCATGAGGTGGCTTTGCGCGCCGCCGCGCATTTTCCGGATTTGCTGGATGGCCAGAACCGCCATATTCTCTCCGAACCCCTCATGCTACTGCATGGGTTTCGCGCTGCACTGTTCCTTCCGTACCGCCAGGGCCAGCGCCATGGCCATCACGCAGTCGTCGTGCTCGCCGGGTGCGGCCGCCCCGTTCCCGCCCGCCCCGCGCACGAAGGTGCGGCACTCGCGCAGCAGGCGCTCGCTCGAGAAGAGAGCGGGTGTCTCGACAAGAGCCGCGCCCAGGTCGGCCAGCATCGCGGGACGGCTGGTCACGGAGGTGAGCCAGCCATCCTGCCCGTCTCCACTACGGTAGACGCGCTGGTATGCGCAGGCCGAATGCAGATGCGCCAGCACCCCATGGCCGTGATTGTTCCGCTCCACGGCCAGCAGAGCGTGGTTGTACTCCTGCGCCAGATCGGCTGCGGCTATCGCGGTCTCCAGCGGCGAGCGATGCGCCCGCAGCTCGGCGCATTGTAGTCCCCGCTCGCGGTCGATTACCTGCGCGGCGGCGTAATCGCCGTCCGGCGAACCTCCGGAGGGATCGACCGCGACCAGGTACTGCCGGCCGGGCTGGGGTCCCGCCCAGATCCACAGGTCCCCGCGCTGTTCTGCGGGTGCCCGAACCGCACGCAGGCGGCTGTCAATGGCGGCGACCTCGAACCAGCAACTGCCGCTGGCGAGGAAACACGATTCCGGGTCCTCGGCGTATTCCTGGCGTGCCAGGCCGCGGAAATTCTCCCGAAGGCGCCGGCGGTATCCGATCTGCTCCAGGCTCAGCCCGGCGCATTCGCGCACCCGCCGCTCGTCTTCGGTCAGCGACGACTCGTCGACCGCCTCCGCCCTGTAGGACGGCTCCAGCCACCATGGGAAAAAGTGCCGCACCGCGCCGGTTTTCTCCGCCTCCTGCCACTCCTTCCAGAAGCAGCCGGATGCCCCATTGGGAGTCGATTCCATCACCAGCTCTCCTTCCGGCGAGAGCGTGGCGCGAAGCCCGGCGAGCGTCTCCTCCGGATCGCCGGGCCAGCGCGCCAGCTCGGTGCAATGCAGGTTCGTGATGGTCAGCCCGCGGCCCGCGTTGCGGTCTCCCGCAGTTTCCACCAGATACTCGCTGTCCAGCGCGGGAAAGGCGATGCGCCGCGCGCTGCACTTCGCGCTCTTTAAAGCGCCCTCGCGCAGGGCGTCCGGTAACTGGGCCAGAAAGCGGTGAACGATGCGGAAGAGCGCTTCCGCCGACTCCTGCGTATGGCCCACCTCCACGGTCACGGTACCCGGATGGGTGATGGTCTTCAGAAAAAATCTCCCCGCAATCCACGTGGTGATGCCCATCTGCCGCGCCTTGAGGATGATGTTGCTGTTCTTTCCCCACGCATTCCGTGCATATCGTGTTTGCGCCTGATTAGCGGCCAGGAACTCAACCTTCCCCAGCCGATTTCTGATCTTCAGAACCTTTTCCGCCAGGGCCAGCGCATCGTCCACGCTTGCGTCCATCTCCCTGCCCAGGCGGACGAGGTCCTCCCTCGATCCGCTGCCCAGCTCCCGAGACATAGGTTTCGCTCAGTACGCATACCAGTTGTAGTCGGGCCCGCAGACCAGCGTGCGCTTGCCCGGCGAAGCAATTGCGAGGGTCTGCGCGGAGACGCCGTTGTAGTTGATGTTTTGCGAGCTCACCGTTTGCAGCGTCACCGCGTTCGAGGACGTATCGGACTTGATGATGGTGAACTCGAGGCCGGTGGGGGCGGTCTTATCCGGTAGCTGCGTGTAACAACTGGGCAGCGTGATCGTCTGCGGCCCGCTGGCGGCGTTCGCGATCACGTTTTTGTTGGCCGTGGTCAGCGTCAGCGTGGACGCGGTATTAACGATCGTGCTCAGCGCGAGGCCGCCGCTGGAGCGGATCGTCCCCTGATAGGTGATGTTGAAGAACGGATTCACTCCCGAGAAATGCGCCTGGAAGGCGTCTCCCTGGTAGCCGGTGTACATCTGCGCGGAATAGGCTGCATCGGTGGACGCTGCGGCCAGCGGCGTGGCCCAAACGCGAGGCACCGAGCCGCTGGGGTCGTTGATGTTGGCGCCACCCGAGGAGAAGCCGGTCGTCACCGCAGGCTCCAGCGCCTGATAGTAGTTCCCGCAGCCGGTGAGATGATGCACGCTCGAGAAGCTGGGCGGATTGCCGGAAGTGCCCGCGTAGGTGATCCAGTTCGTTCCGGCCGCCATTCCGTTGCAGGATACGTCCCCGATCAGAAGGTTGTTGGTGACGTTCGACGCGACGTAAGCCAGATTGGCCGCTGGGAAGCTGGTCAGATCCGGCCACTGGATGTGCCCGCCCTCAACGGAGACGCCGTTGGCTCCGGCATAGATGCCGGCTACTGCGGGACTGTCGATGTAGGTGTCGGTCCACTCGCTGCCAGCCCCGCCCGTGTCGTAAATCACATAGCTGGTGGCATACGAGGCGTTCGCCGCCGCGGCGGAGGAGGCATTGTTCACGCACGGCGCGGTCGTGCAGGTGTAGGGGTAACCGAAGCCATGGATAAGGTAGCCTGTGTTCCCGGTGCCCTCGTTGTAGATCGCTGCGGTAAGCGCGTTCCGCACGGTGATATTGTCGAGAGCACTGTCGATGGCGGTCTTCTGGATGTGAATGCCATAGTTTGGCCGGTTCGCCGGTGTGAAAGCCGTTGCTGAATAACTGACAGTTACGTTGTGCAGCAGGAAGTTCGATTGATGCCCGGAGGAGGTGCTCTCCTCGCCCAGGACAATGCCGTCCGAACTGGTGTCGTTCACCGAGACATTGTCGATGAGCAGGCCACGGAACCACTGGAGATCGAAGGCATGGACGGCATTGCCGTTGGCCAGAATGTTGAGGTTCCGGAAGGTGCAGCCCTGCGCCTGCTGCGCGTTCCCGAGAGAGAAGAGATCGCCGCCGAGCGGGTTCGGCACCGTGAGGGTAGTGGCCACCTGTGGGCTGTCAGCATTCACGGTTGTGCCGGCGGAGCCGAGTAGATTGATGCAGGACCCGTTGGAAGGCTCATTCAGAGTAGCGGACACGGTAAAGCTTCCTGGGCCGAGACGCACCGTCTGATCCTCGCCCGTAGCGTTGGCCTGCGCGGCGGCCGCGTTCCAGGCCGCATTCAGCGTAGGATAGGTTTTTCCGTCGACGGTGATCTCGCCATTGATCGTGGCGCCGGTGATCGCTCCCTGGGCATTCAACGACCCGCTTACGGTGAGGTTGCCGGCCGTCACGCCACTGCCGGTAGTCGAGAATTGCGAAATCCACGCCGAACCGTTCCAGAGGTCGTACTCCATCTTCGACGAATAGGAGGGGCCGCCCCACAGACACCAGCGGCTCAGCGAATGGGAAGTCGAGGTCGCAGGCTGCTCGTAGAAGCATGCGTGGTTCCCATATTCCCAGCCGTTCAGCGAACTAACGGTGGAGTCGATATTCGTGACATTGTGGTCGCTCAGCTTCTCCACGAAATCCATAGAGCCTGTCGAACTCAAGAGACCGTTTGCACTGGCTGCCATCCCATTGCTGGCGTCCCAATAGTAGAATTCCGGATTCCCGGCCGATGGCAAAGTGTACGACTGAGTTCCGGTGTTGGGGTTAATCCAGTTCCACACCGTGCCTGAAGGGCCGTAATTGATGGAGTAGATGGTATTGTCGAAGGGCGCAGTTGGGTTCACACCGCTCAGTACCGGATTGAGTTCTCCAGATGTATAGGGTCCGGCAGTCGCATCGTCCAGAAGAATGCCGGCGCTACCAGCATTTTTGATCGAACCGCTTCCGGTCAGCTCGGGCGCGCCAGCCACAGAGAACGGATCATCTCGGAATATCACGTTTTCACCCAAAGCATTCCCCGGTACCGCGGTAATCCCATCAGGCTGATAGCCTACGATGGCCTCTGCACACATATAGCCTGGAGCGGTATCGTCGCAGTCCGTATAGAAACCGGGCTGTGCCCCGCCAAAACCGGCGTTTGTGTGATTACGAAGAAACTGGTACCCATCGGCCCAGTTCCCCGAGCTGTAGTAACGGATCAGCAGCGAATTGTTGACCCACGCCGTATTTACGGGAGCCGTCGAACCAGACAGGTTGCGCTGGACCAGCGTGACCGTCACGCCGCCGGTCGTGCTGACCGGCGAGAAAGCAGCACAGACTGCCTCAAACTGGCCTCGTTCCACACCGCTCTGATACGCAGAGGCAGTGGTGCTCCCATAGTATGCATCCGGAGGATAGATTCTCTCCGGTTCACAGGCGCTGCCGGAATTCACGTCTGCGAGGTCGTTGTACCAGTCCGTGGTCCAGATGCCCTGATTCCATGGCACGGTGGTAGTGGTTCCGGTGGAAGTGAGGCCGCTGATCTGCATGATGGCGTTCGTCCCGCCAGAAACACTGCTGCTGCTGAGGGCCGGAGGCGAATTGGTAGTGTTGTATGCCTCGAAGTAAATTTTGCTGACCATGCAGCCGTCGCACTCATATTCCTGAAAGCCGGTCGCGT
>JASHRH010000377.1 GCA_030037475.1 Acidobacteriaceae bacterium | reverse complement strand
GCCACAAGAAGAAATTGGCTCCGCCGCTGCCGGCGGCTCCGCCCCCCACCACAGCACCGGCGCCGACAGCAACGATCAGCGCGACTCCGGACACGATCAGCGCCGGGGATCAGGCGGTCCTGAACTGGCAGACCACGAACGCGACGGATGTGTCCATTGACGGGATCGGCTCGGTGGCCACGTCGGGCACGCAGTCGGTGCGGCCGACGCAGACGACGACCTACCACCTGATCGCGCATGGCGACGGCGGCACTGCCGACGCGACGGCGACCGTGACGGTGCAGGCGCCGACCACGACGCCTCCTCCGCAGGAGTCGAATATCACGGAGAACGTGTTCGAGCAGAACGTGAAGCCGATCTTCTACGATTACGACAGCTACTCGATCCGGCCGGACGCGCAGACGACGCTGCAGAGCGACGCGAACTATCTGAACCAGAATCCTCAACTGAAGGTGGTGATCGGCGGATACTGCGACGATCGCGGATCGATCAACTACAACCTGGCGCTGGGCGAGAACCGAGCCAACGCCGCCAAGCAGGCGCTGGTGACCCTGGGCGTCTCTCCGGACCGGCTGCGGACCGTGAGCTACGGCAAGGAGAAGCAGTTCTGCACCGAGGACAACGAGTCGTGCTGGCAGCAGAACCGGCGGGCGCAGTTCACGTTGGATAACCCGTAGAGTGCCGCTCATCCTGCCGCGCGTACGCGCGGCAGGATGAGTCTCTTTGTACCTTTATGTCATTCGCTGAGGCCGGGGACGCCCTGCGATAATGAAGGCAGCGCTTCCTGCGCCCGATCGGGGATGTTCTATGCGAAAGATTTTAGGTACCGTCGCTGCCCTTGGGTCGCTGCTGTTCCTTTTTCCCGCACCTCAGGCCCATGCCGTCAATAAGCAGCTCGTCCAGCTGCAAACCCAGGTGCAGGAGCTGCAGACTCAGCTACAGCACCTGCAGGACAGCCAGGACCAGCAACTGAGCGTGCTGCAGCACGTGGTGCAGCAGATTTCCGACAACGTGTCGCAGATGAACAATACGCTGACCGCGCTGCAGCATCAGGTGGCGGCACAGAACGAGTCGGTTAGCGGACAGGGGACGCAGCTTTCGACCCAAATGCAGGGCATCAACGATTCGGTGGACGAACTGCGCGGACGAATGGATAAGATGGCGGCGCAGCTTCAGGCGATTCAGTCGCAACTGCAGAACATCAACACGCAGCAGCAACAACAACAGCAGCCGGGACCCAGTGGGCAACCCGTGCAGCCGGAACAGCCAGGCCAACCGGGAGCGACGGATCAGTCGGGAACGGGCACTCCCGCGGATCAGGCGGGAGCAACTCCACAACAAGCCGCACCGCCGCAGCCGCAGGCGCCGCCGGTGGCGCAACTGTACCAGAGCGCGATGAGCGACTATGAATCGGCGCGGTACGATCTGGCGAGCAGCGAGTTCGACGACGTTATCCAGTACTATCCACAGAGCGATCTTGCCGGAAACGCGCAGTTTTATCTGGGGGAGATCAATTACCACCAGAAGAAATTCACAGATGCCGTGAAGGCCTATCAACTGGTGCTGAAGCAGTATGCGGGGAGCGAGAAAGCTCCGTCCGCGGAGCTGCGCATTGGCGAGTCGGAGCTTGCGATGGGACGTCGCGAGGCCGGCATCGAGGCCTTGCGCGCGCTGATTCGGCGCTATCCGCAGACGCCGGAAGCGATGCAGGCGCGGAGCCGGCTGAACGGGATGGGCGTGCGCATCTATCCGAAACCAGGCGCCGACCAGTAAGCATGCGACGCCTTCGCGCCGCGGCTCAGAGGACGAACGACAGCCGGCGGCCGGGATTTGGCGACGTGAAACCGCGCAGGAACTGCACTAAAGGTGTCGTTGACAAAGCGGGGCGCGGATCGCACAATCGATCTTCAGCCTGACTCCATTGCTTCCTGCGCTCGCGAAGCCTCGGCTCCCCGCTTCGTGTAGCCAATACCTCAGGGAACAGGGTCCTGCCCACCGGACGCACCACGCAGGAAGGCCATCGTACATTGAACGCTCTGCTCGAAACCGACTTTCGCAATCTGAAGCTCAGCGCCCGGGGGAAGGTTCGGGACATTTATGCGCTGGGCGATCATCTGCTGTTGGTGGCGACGGACCGGATTTCGGCTTTCGACCACGTGCTGGCCACTGGGATTCCCGGCAAGGGCAAAATTCTGACGCAGTTGTCGCTGTTCTGGTTCGATCTGCTGCGGGATGTGACGCCGAATCACCTGGAAACGGCGGACGTGGCGCAGTATCCGAAGGAAGCCTGGCCCTGCCGCGAGGATCTGAAGGGGCGGTCGATGCTGGTGAAGCGGGCGGCGATGTATCCGGTGGAGTGCGTGGCGCGCGGGTATCTGGCAGGATCGGGCTGGAAGGAATACCAGGAGACGGGCAGGGTTTGCGGAATACCGATCGAGCCGGGGCTGCGGGAGAGCGACCGATTGAAAGAGCCGATCTTCACGCCGGCAACCAAGAGCGAACGCGGCATGCACGACGAGAACATCCCGTTCGACCGGATGGCCGCTCTGGTGGGCGGCGAGGTGGCGGAGCGGCTGCGAGAGCTGACGATGGAGCTGTACCGGAGGGCGGCGGCGCACGCGGAGCAGCGGGGGCTGCTGCTGGCGGACACGAAATTCGAGTTCGGCGCGATCGGGCCGCAGATCGTGCTGGCGGACGAGGTGCTGACGCCGGATTCGTCGCGCTTTTGGGAGCGCGCCCACTACCGGCCTGGCCAGGCACAGGCCTCGCTGGACAAGCAGTACGTGCGGGATTACCTGGAGAGCATTCACTGGAACAAACAGGCGCCGGCACCGGCCCTGCCGGACCAGGTAGCGCAGCGCACGCAGGAAAAATATCTGGAAGCATACCGGCTGCTGACGGGCAGTTCGCTGGCATTGTAGGGAGAAAGACGTGATGATCGTCGATCTGCTGATCGTCGTAGTGCTGGTGGTCTCAGTGTTGTCAGCGGCCAAAGCGGGACTGACGGTGGAGGTTTTCTCTCTCGTGGGATTAGTGCTGGGATTGCTGCTGGCGAGCTGGGATTATCAAAGCCTGATGCCCTGGTGGTCGCACTGGGTCCACTCGGCCGCCGCGGTTGGGGCGCTGTCGTTTCTGTCGATCGCGTTTGGGGTGATGATCCTGGCGGCGCTGGCGGGCAGGATCACCCGCTGGTCAGTGAAGGCCGTCGGGCTCGGATGGGCAGACCGGATGGCCGGCGCGGCTTTCGGTCTGGTGAAGGGCTGCGTGATGGTCATGATCGCGGTCATGGTAGTCGCCGCGTTCTGGCCTCAAGCTGTATGGTTGCGCCGGTCGCGGCTGGCGCCGGGATTTCTGGTAATGGCACGGGAGGCTACAGTGGTAGCTCCAGCGGACCTGGCGGGCCGAATCCGGAGCGGGGTAAGAGATTTGCGGAAGGAGCAGCCGGACTGGCTGAAACCCGCCGCGTAATAGACTTGCGGTGACCTGGCACGAATCTGCCCGCTGGGCGGAAAGAAAAAGAACAGAGAGAGGCCTGCGGTGAAACGAGAACTGGACAACCTTGTGACGCAGATGCGCGCCGGCGGCATTACTTACGACGAAGCGGTCCGCGAGTTCAAGCGACGTTTTCTGCTGGAAGTGCTGGCGAATCAGCGAGGAAACCAGTGCAGGGCTGCCAAAGAGCTGGGAGTGCACCGCAACACGCTGAGCCGCATGCTGGCGGAACTACAGATCGATCCGGCGGTGGTCCGCAGCGGCGCGCGGAGACCGCCGCGCAGCGAACGAGGCAGTCCGGAGCTGAAACAGATCGCGCGGTGAGGCAGCCCGAAAAATTTTGCCACTGGTTTCCAATTGATTCCAGATAACCTCCGGAAAGAGTCCGCCAGGGACAGCATCGACAGGGTTGCCAGCGCGCATCCAAAAATTCAGGAGGGTAAAATGGCAGATCCTGGATATCGTACGCCTGGGCCAATACCCACCGGAGTCCTGGCTACGGGACCTTCGGCGGATCGATGGGGAACCCCGTGGAGCGCTGTATGGGCGGGCGCATTCTCAGCGGCAGCGATCTGGGCAGTTTTCGGACTGCTCGGAGTGGCTATCTTCAGAAGTGCCGGTATGCTGAACACTTCGGGAGTCAGCTGGGGAATGGGCGTGTGGAGCATCATCCTGACAGCGATTGCCCTGTTTGTCGGCGGACGCGTGGCAGCACGCATGGGCGACATGAGAACGCCGCGAGACGCGATGATGGCCGGGCAGACGATGTTCGGCCTGACCGCGGTGGGCGTGCTGGTGTTTCTGGTCCTGCTGGGAACCGGATCGGCGACCGGCATGACGGGAACAACAACTTCGTCGTATGTCGGTTCCACCATTCGTGGCGCGGGCTGGTTCGGATGGGTGGGCGTGCTTGCAGGCTGGCTGGGCGCGATGGCCGGCGCGATGGCGTCTTACGGAGCCCGCCGGAAGAGCACAGGCGCGCCAGTGCGCGACATTCGCACCGCGGCCTGAACGCAGGTAAGGCAGGTAAGACTGACTGATGTAATCCCTTTTTCGCCTTGTTCCCGACACAGATCAGGAGCGGAACGGAAAAGGGATTCGTGTGCACTGAGAGAATTCTGCTTTCCAACCCCATCGGCCTCGCCACGAACGCGCGTGGCTGGACGTAAGACACAGTTCGACGCACAGTTCTCGCCGGAAAAACACATCCCGGCTCGCGACGCGACCGGCGGGTAGCCGCCAGTGCTATCATTCGGTTCTCCAGTTAGGTCCGTTCAGGAATCCAGCCCGGGAGAATCGAATCGTGAGACGTGTTCCGGCTTTTGTGAGTGCCAGTGGTTTTCTTGCCTTTGCCTTTATCGGAACGTTGGTCGTGCCTGCGAAAGCGCAGAGCACGATCACGGCGCAGACACTGATGAGCAAGCTGAAGTGGCGCAGCGTTGGGCCGTACATCGGCGGGCGCGTGGTTGCCGTTGCGGGCGTGCCGGGCAGAGAGAATGTGTTTTACGCCGGAGGCGTGGGCGGCGGCGTGTGGGAGAGCACGGATTACGGACTGAACTGGAAGAACATCACCGACAAGAAGCTGCCGGGATCGAGCGCCAGCATTGGCGCCATTGCGGTGGCGCCGTCGGAGCCGAGCGTGATCTACGTGGGCACGGGCGAGGACGATATCCGCAACGACATGATCCCTGGCGACGGGATCTATAAATCGAGCGACGCCGGCAAGACATGGGCATACGCGGGGCTGCGCGAGACGCGCACGATCAGCCAGATCGTGGTTAGCCCGAAGGATCCGAACGTCGTGTACGCGTCGAGCATGGGGCATGTGTTCGTTCCCGATCCGAATCGCGGCGTGTTCAAGTCGACCGATGGTGGCAGGACGTGGAAGAAAATCCTGTTCGTGGATGACAGGACCGGAGCCATCGATCTGGCGATAGACCCGAACAATCCGGAAGTGCTGTACGCGACGATGTGGCAGGCGCAGCGCATGCCATGGGGTCTGATCAGCGGTGGACCGGGGAGCGGGCTTTACAAAACCACGGATGGCGGCGCGACCTGGGCGAACCTGACGCATAATCCTGGATTTCCGACCGGAACGCTGGGACATATTGGCGTAACGCTGGTGGCCAGCCAGCCGTATATCGTGTACGCGATTGTGCAGGCGAAGGATGGCGGTGTATTCCGGTCCGACGACGGCGGCGCGACGTGGAAGCAGGTGAATAACGAGATGAAGCTGCGGCAGCGAGCCTTCTATTACATGGCTGTCTATGCCGACCCGAAGGACGCGAATACGGTGTATGCGCCGCAGGTGGATGCGCTGTGGGTTTCGCACGACGGAGGGAAAAACTGGACCCGGCTGCACACGCCGCACGGCGACAATCACGTGGTATGGATCGATCCGGATAACACGCAGATCCTGCTGGAAGGTAACGATGGCGGCGCGACCGTATCGACGGATGGCGGAAAGACGTGGAGCACGGATCACAATCAGCCGACCGGGCAGTTCTATCACGTGAATCTGGACGATCAGTTCCCGTTTCACATTTACGGGGCGCAGCAGGACGAGGGCGCATTCGAAGGGCCGAGCGCGGGTGACGGCGGGATTCCGCTGTCGGGCTGGCACACTGTGGCCGGCGGAGAGAGCACCTTCTCCGTGCCGGAGCCGGGCAATCCTAACATCACCTTTGGAAGCGATTACTACAGCCTGTTTGAGAAGCACAACCTGAAGACGAATCAGACGGAGAGCGTGGCGCCGTGGCCTCTGTATCAGGATGGCGTGGCGTCGAACGAGTTGAAGTACCGGTTTGGGTGGACGCATCCGATTCTGTTTTCGCCGGTGAATCCGAAAGAGATGTTCATCTCCTCGCAATACGTGCTGAAGAGCGACGATTACGGCCGGACGTGGACCCGCATCTCGCCGGATCTGACAAGGAACGAAGCGAGCACGGAGATTGCGAGCGGAGGGCCGATCGACCTGGACCAGTCGGGCGCGGAGGTTTATCCCGAGGTGTATGCGCTGGCGGTTTCTCCGCTGGACGGGAATCTGCTGTGGGCGGGATCGGACGATGGGCTGGTGCACGTGACGACCGATGGCGGAAAAAACTGGCAACTGGTGACGCCGCCGGGGTTGCCGGACTGCGTGATCAGCTCGATCGAGCCATCGCACGCGGACCGGAACACCGCGTATCTGACGGCGTGGCGCTATATGTGGGACGATTATCGGCCGTACGTGTACAAGACGACGGACCTGGGCAAGCACTGGGCGGCTATCACGACGGGACTGCCGGACGACGAGTTTGCGTTCGACATCCGGCAGGATCCGAAGGATCCCCAACTGCTGTTCTTGGGGACGTTCAGCACGGTATACGTGAGCCTGGACGGCGGCGCGCACTGGCAGCCGCTGACGCTGAATCTGCCGACCGCCGAGGTTCGGGATATCGCGATCAACAATCGCCAGGGCGACGTGGTGATCGCGACGCATGGACGCTCGTTCTGGGTGCTGGATAATCTCGTGCTGCTGGAGCAACTGACGAAGAATCCGGCGGTGTCGACGGATGCCGGCTACGTGTTTGCGCCGGAAACGGCGTGGCTGACCCATGTATACGGCGGCGGAGAGGAGCCCAGACCGGATATGGGCCAGAATCCGCCGTTTGGGGCGACGGTGTTCTTTCACATTCCCGCCAACTACGACGGCAAGACACCAGTGAGCCTTGAATTCCAGGACGCACAGGGTAAAGTTGTGCGGCAGTTTACTCTCCACGCGGAAACCACCAGGGAAAAGAAAGAGAAGGAAGAAGCGAAAGAAGGAATGCCGATGCCGGATCGCAGCGGCGAGACTGCGGTGCAACAGGAGCAGGAAGCGCTGGAGAAGCTGACGGCAATCAACCCGGGGGTGAACCAGTTCCAGTGGGACCTGCGATATACGCCGCCGCTACAGGTGATTGACTATCATTTGCCGGAACCGGCAGGCGGCGAGGCCGATATGGTGAGCGGTCCGACGGTAGTGCCGGGAACATACAAAGTGGTGCTGACCTACGGCGGCCAGAAATCCGAGCAGCGCTTTGCCGTGGCGCTGGATCCGCGGCTGAAGGCGACGCAGCAGGACCTGGAGGCGCAGGTTGCGCTATGCCAGCAGGTCGTGATGGATCTGAACGCGCTGGACAAGGACATCAATGACGCGATCACGGTGCGCGACAAGCTGAACAAGGCTATCGCCGATGGTAAGGTGAGTCCGACGCAGGCAGCGAGCACGCTGGATGCGCTGAACAGCAGCATCCATGACGCTGTGCAGCTAAACAACCATGCCAGCGAAGAGGACCTGATGCATGAGGTGAAACTGCATGGGCTGCTGGCGTTCCTGGGAGCGGACGTGGAGTGGGGATACACGCGGCCCACCATGGCGCAGTATGCCGTGTTCCACGATCTTGACGGGCAGAGCAAAACCAGCGAGCAGAAACTGGAAGCGGCGACGAAGGCGGCGGCGAAGCTGGTACCGTAGCGCGGGCGGCCATTCAGAAAACGACAAAGGGAGCCGAAAATTGGCTCCCCTTTTGCAGACTTCGGACGCTTATACCGGCGGAGGATTGCGGTGTTTCACCGCGCGCTGCCACCAGTAAGGATAGACGGGCGTCGTTGCGCTGGCGGCGTCGAGGCGAGCGACCTGGCCGGCGGTGAGGTTCCAGCCTTCAGCCTGAAGGTTCTGCTTCAACTGCTCCTCGTTGCGGGCGCCGACGATGGCGCTGGAGACGGAGGGCCGCTGGAGGAGCCAGTTGAGCGCAATCTGCGGGACGGTTTTGCCGGTCTCTTTCGCGACGACATCGATGGCATCGACGACGCGGAAGAGATGTTCGTCGTTGACGGGCGGGCCGGAGTCGGCAGTCTTGTGCAGGCGGCTGACTTTGGGCAGCGGCTGACCGCGGCGCAGCTTGCCAGTGAGGCGCCCCCAGCCGAGCGGGCTCCAGATGAGCGCGCCGACGCCCTGATCGAGCGCGAGCGGCATCAGCTCCCACTCGTATTCGCGACCGAGGAGGGAGTAATAAACCTGGTGGGCGACGTAGCGCGTCCAGCCATGGCGATCGGAGGCAGCGAGCGATTTCATCAGGTGCCAGCCGGAGAAGTTGGAGCAGGCGATGTAGCGGATCTTGCCGGCGTGCACGAGAGAGTTCAGCGTATCGAGAGTCTCTTCGACGGGCGTAAGCGCGTCGAAGCCGTGCATATGGTAGATGTCGATGCGATCCGTGCCGAGGCGGCGGAGCGAGGCATCGACCTGCTCGAGGATGTGCAGTCGCGAGGAGCCGACGTCGTTGGGCCCGGGCCCAACGGGGAAAAATGACTTCGTGGAGATAAGGACCTGGTTCCGCTTGCCGTGGAGAGCTTTGCCGAGGATCTCTTCGGCGAGGCCATCGGAATAACCATTCGCCGTATCGAAAAGGTTCACGCCGGCGTCGATGCAGAGATCGATCATGCGCCGAGCTTCGTCAACCTGGGTTTCGCCCCAGGCGCGGAAGAACTCAGTGCCGCCGCCGAAGGTGGCCGCGCCGAAACTGAGCGCGGAGACTTTGAGCCCTGAACGTCCAAGCAGTCGGTATTCCATAACGACAGGTTACAGGGTGCAGGTTACAGGGTGTGGCGAAACACCCTGGCGGGCGTGAGATGGCAGAGCGGCCTGAGGATCACGATTGGCGTGTGATATGGTGAAGCCGCCATTCCGGGGGATTTTCATCGTGCTGCGAAATTTTTCTGGCCGATTTCTGTTTCGCGTTGTTCGCCTTCTTCTGCCTGCTGTTCTGGTGTGTGCGCCTGCGGCACTGTGGGCGCGGACCGTTGTCTTCTGGCAGCCGGGATTTCCAACGGCGGATTCCGTGGCGCCGGATGCAGCAGGACTGCACGCGGCGTTCGTGGGAGCGGAGTTCGCCGATGCGGCGCAGTTGGAGTCGGCGCTGGGCGCGCCGGAGACCGATTTGCTGGTGCTGCCGTACGGATCGGCGTGGCCGGAGCAGGACTGGGCGGCGATTCTCGAATATCTCGATCGCGGCGGGAACCTGATCGTGCTGGGCGGGAAGGCGTTCACCCGCGCGGGTTACCAGGATGCGAGCGGGTGGCATCTGCGGCCGGCGAGCGTGGCGGAGACGCTGGAACTGTTCATCGATGGATACCAGCAAACGCCTGGATCAGATACCACGACATACACAGTAAATCGGAATGTCTTCCCTGCCCCGCCGGCCTTCAGGTGGAAACGGGCGTTCAGTCCGGTCGTGCGGCTGAGCGTGGTGGACCCCGACACCACAGGCGGACACACCGGTTATGAAGACATGAACCTGACCACGCTGGCGTGGGGTGTGGCTGACGGACACAAGCTGGCGGCGCCGATCCTCTCGCTGGATCACAATGCCAATCGCTTTGTCGGTGGGCGATGGATTCTCGTGGCTTGTGAGCCGGATGCAGGATTCTTCAGCAATACACGGTTGCTGAAGACGCTGGCGATGCTGGCGGTGCGGAAGAATGACCGGTTCACGTTCCGGCCGAGACTGCCGCTGTACGTCGCAGGCGAGGCGCTGGAGTTTCAGTACACGCCCGTGCCCACCCTGTCGCCAACTGCGGGCGATAAGGGTGGGGCACCGAGCGACATGCTGCATGTGCGGGTGACGAGCGAAGACGGCACGGTGCATTACGATGCGACGATTCCCGCAGACCCGGCGCATCTGATCACGCTGCCGCAGTCTGCGGCAGAGGGCAAGGGATTCCACACCGTCGAAGCGACGCTGGAGCGCGATGGCAAACCGCTGCGGACCTACCGGTCGGGATTCTGGATGCGGGACTGGGCATATCTGACATCGGGGCCGAAGCTCAGTGTGGGACACGACTACTTCGAACTGAACGGGAAGCCCATGCCAGTGGTGGGCACGACGTACATGAGCGGGGACGTGTCGCGCATGTATCTGCTGAAGCCAAACGCGTACGTCTGGAATCGGGATATGGCGCAGATTCATGGCGCGGGGCTGAACATGATCCGCACCGGATTGTGGACAACATGGAAGCAATTGCTGGCGCCCGATGGGCAGATGAGCGAGGCGGGGCTGCGGGCCATTGAGGCCCTCCTGATGTGCGCGCGGCACAACGGGCTGACCATGCAGTTTAATTTGTTTGCGTTTTATCCGGACACATGGGGCGGCGTGAACGGGTATCTGGATCCGGCGGCGATCCAGGCGGAGGAATTGTACGTGCAGTCGGTAGTTGGGCAGTTCCATGACGTGCCGTTTCTGGCGTGGGATCTGATCAACGAGCCGAGCGCGAATCGGAATCTGTGGAAGACGCTGCCGGATTACGATCCATACGAAGCAGCGGCGTGGCGGAAGTGGATTGCGGAGCGGTATCCAGACAAAGCAAAGCTGTTGCAGGATTGGGCGGAGCCGTCGCTGGGGATCGGACGCGCCGAGCAGTCGAGCCCCACGGCAACACCGCCGGAGATTGCGGCGGAGAACCCATGGGCACTACCGCCGGCACCGGCGTTCGATGGGGACGCGGTGCGGAACGGGTTCAATCCTCTGAAAGATTACGACTACACGCTGTTCACACAATGGGTCTTTACGAGCTGGATGAAGAAGATCGAGGCAGTCATCCGCGGAACAGGATCGCAGCAGTTGATTGCCGTGGGACAGGATGAAGGCGGCGTGGCGGGACGGCTGTCGCCGGCGTTCTTTTCGCCGCTGGTGGATTTCACGAACGACCATACGTGGTGGGATTACGACGCGATCCTGTGGGCGAGCCTGGCGCCGAAGATGCCGGGCAAGCCAATGCTGATCCAGGAGACCGGCGAGCAGCGGCGGCTGACGCTGGATGGGCATTTGCGCTTCAGCGCGGAGACGGAGGGGCTGCAACTGGAGCGGAAGATCGCGATTGCGTTTGCGCAGGGCGCGGGCGCGCTGGAGTGGGTGTGGAACGTAAACGCCTATATGGCCAACGACAACGAGGTGCCGATTGGAGCGGTGCGTCCGGACGGGACGTGGAAGCCGGAAGCGCAGGTGCTGGCGGGGTATGCGGCGTTTGTGAATCGGAGCCCGCAGAGCTTTACGCAGATCGTGCCGCCGCCGGTGACGATGGTGACGTCGCAGACGCTGCAGTATTCGATCCTGGGCGGGCTGGCGCTGGACACGCAGAAGAAGGCTCTGCGGGCGATGGCGTATGTGGATCACATGCCGCTGCGCATGCTGCCGGAGAATCGAGTGGGCGAGATTTGCGCGGATGGGTGCCCGAAGCTGGTGTTTCTGCCGTCGGCGCAGGGGCTGACCGATGCAGCGTGGCAGGGACTGATGGATTACGCTGCGCGCGGCGGGACGCTGCTGGTGACGGGGCCGGTGGATTTCGACGAGCACTGGCAGCCGGTGGACCGGAGCTCGCCGCTGGAAGTGCGGGAAAAAGTCTTTCCTCTGGCGGTACGGCAATCGGAGCTGAAGCTTCCGGATGGGAAGACGGTTGCGCTGAGTTTTCCGGCGGACGTGCAGCAGTCGGCGACGTGGACAGCGCGGTTTGCGGACGGGAAGAGCGTCGAGGTGATTTCGCACGGCAGCGGAAGAATTCTGTGGACGGCCGACCCGGTGGAATTCTCGGAGGGATCC
>JASHRH010000376.1 GCA_030037475.1 Acidobacteriaceae bacterium | reverse complement strand
CATCTGTCCGCAGACCTTGAGCGCGGGCGTGCCAAACGAGGTCGACTCCTCGACGTTAGGCAACGAGCGCCCGATGCGCAACGCGTCGGCGACGGAGAGCGGCATGGAAAAAGGATAGCGCGGGTCGATATCGGCTGGAGTGATGTATTTGTCTCGCCAACAACACCGTTGACATCCATCCGGGAAGGCGTACGATGGGGGACAATTTCTCAGCATCCGAGGGGCTCGATTCGTGGAAAACGCCTGGAGTATCCGTCAGGCGGACGCCATGATGCGGCTCCCGGAGACACTCAAGGGGGACAACATGCGGGCGTTCCAGGTATTACTTCTATCCGCGGCCGCCATTTTGCTGGTTGGCGTGCTGTCGCAGCAGGCGAGTTCGCAGAGCAAGGCCAACTTCTGGTTTCTGAACAACACGGGAAAGACCGTGCAGAACTTTTTTGTTTCGCCGCACTCTCAGCAGTCGTGGGGCGCGGATGTGCTGGGGCGCGCCACGCTGCCGGAGGGAATGGGCACGGCGATCCTGTTCCCGCCCGGTGTCCACCACATCTGCATCGAGGATTTCAAGCTGGTCTTTGCGGACGGCACGTCTGAGACGTACACCACGGGCATCAATGTATGCCGCGTGCACGCTCTGGAGTTCGACGCCAGCACCGTCACAGGGTTCTGAGACGCTCCGGAGTTTGCCGGACAGCCACAACTCAGCCTGAGCTCGATCGTCGGCGCGTCAGCGACGGTCCAGAGACATGGAGGAGGAAGGGCTGTCTCTTGTTCGAACGCCGCGCATAACTTTGGTGTCAGGTCTTGTATCAGGGCATGACTTTAGTCGTGCCGTTTGGCGTTAGAAAAAGGGTGGGCTTTAGCATCGGCAGGCAGCTAATCGGGGAGGCGGGGTTGAAAACACCCGCCGAAAAGCGCGCCTGGCTGAAGAGAGCGGTCGGATACCTGATGGAGGTCCGTGCAATCGAGGGAGCCATCGCAGCCGAGCGGATCCTTATTCCCGACGGCTGGCTTCCGAAGAGGGGGCGTCTTCCCAGGCGGACGCCGGCTGTCCCGTGAGTGCGGCTATTCCAAATCCTCGTCCGCGCCGGCTGTGATCGGAACCCCTCCCTGGCGTTTTGCCAGCAGATAGCCGCGAATAAACGGGTCGAGGCCGCCGTCCAGGACCTTGTCGACGTCGCCGGTTTCGACGCGGGTGCGCAGGTCCTTCACCATGCGGTACGGCTGGAGGACATAGTTGCGGATCTGGGAGCCGAAGTTGATGTCGAGCTTGGAGTCCTCGAGCTTCTTCGTCGCCGCCTGCTTCTTCGCGAGCTCGTATTCGTAGAGGCGCGAGCGCAGCATCTTCATCGCCTTGTCGCGGTTCTTGTGCTGGGAGCGCTCGTTCTGGCACTGGACCACGATGCCCGTGGGAATGTGCGTGATGCGGACAGCCGAGTCGGTGGTGTTGACATGCTGGCCGCCCTTGCCGCCGGAGCGGTACGTGTCGGTGCGGATTTCGTCGGGCTTGATGTCGATCTGAATGGAGTCGTCGATCTCCGGCGAGACGAAGACCGAGGCGAACGAGGTGTGGCGGCGTTTGGCCTGGTCGAAGGGGGAGATGCGGACGAGACGATGGACGCCGGTTTCGCCGGAGAGCAGGCCGAAGGCGTAGTCGCCGGAGATGGTGAAGGTGGCGGACTTGATGCCGGCCTCTTCGCCGGCCTGGTAGTCGTTCATCTCGGATTTGAAGCCCTGCTGCTCGGCCCAGCGGAGATACATGCGGACGAGCATCTCGGCCCAGTCCTGGGACTCGGTGCCGCCGGCGCCGGGATGGACGGTGACGATGGCGTTGAGGGGGTCGGTTTCGCTGGAGAGGAGGGTGCGGGTTTCGAGCTGGTCAGCGAAGGCGGCGAGGGCGTGGATTTCTTTTTCGAGATCGGCGAGGATCGTGGTTTGGTCGGCGTCGGAGGCTTCGCGGGCGAGCTCGAAGTAAGCGTCGATGTCGCCGGAGCGGCGCGCGAGCTCCTGGTCGTCGGCGAGCTGGGCTTCGATGCGCTTGCGGTCGCGCATGAGAGGCTGCGAGGCGGCGGGGTTGGACCAGAGGGTGGGGTCGGCTAACTTTTGTTCGAGCGCGGCGAGGTCGGAGCGAAGGCGGGGGGAGTCAAAGATACTCCCGCAGGCTGCGGACTTTTTCGCGGACGGGAGCGTAGGAGAATTCGAGGTCGGAAAGCATTCTTAAATGCTAGCGGAAAAGCGGCTGGGGATGAAGCGGTTAGGAATGGAACGGCTAGCGAGTTGGCGCGGCGGCTGGAGGGTCAGTCGTGCAGGTTGAGAATGTGGGACTCGGGGGAAGCGCGGTAGGCGGCGATGCGGCGCTTCCTTTCTTCAACTCGACGGCGGCCGATGATGATGCCCATGGCGCAGAATACGGGGATGAAAATTACTTCCAGCAGAATGGCAGCATTCATTCGCCGAGCCTCCCGTTGTGGACAGTGTACAGGAGGAACGGTCAGGGATGGGATGGCTGGGGAGAAGCCAGCTGCCAGCGAAAAGCCGGCTGGCGAGGTAGCTACAGACTACGGGCTTCCGGCTTCCTGAAGAGAGCGATCGCGAGGGCCAGGAGGACGATGAGCGAGCAGAGGTACGCGAAGAGGTCGCCGTGGCGGGTGTAGAAGGTGAGGTTCGATTCGTATCCGTAGCGGGCGACGAGCGTGGCGAGAGTGTGGCGCGGGGCGGAGAGGGTGACGCGGCCACGTGGATCGATGGCAGTGGTGACGCCGGAGTTGGTGTCGAGCAGGAGCCAGCGATGGTTCTCGATCGCCCTCATGCGGGTCATGTCGAGGTGCTGCCAGGGAGCGCTGGTGTCGCCGTACCAGCCATCGTCGGAGAGATTGACGAGGACTGAAGCACCGTTGCGGGCGAAGTCGCGGATCTCGTCGCCGAAGATGGATTCGTAACAAATGAAGACGCCGAAGGAATGCCCGTCGGTATGGAAGACGATGCGACGCGTGCCGCGCTGAAGATCCTGTAGCTGGTGCGTGAGCTGGTGGGCGAAGAAAAAGAGGTTGCGGTAAGGGACGTATTCGCCGAAGGGAACCAGGTGGATCTTGTCGTAGCGGCCGGCGACGGAGCCGTCGGCGCGGACGAAGAGCGCGGAATTGTAGACGCCGGTGGAGTCGAAGCCTTCCATGCCGACGATGAGCGGGGCGTGGGCGGCGTGGGCGAGCAAGGACATGGCGATGAGCGTTTCGGGGTCGTTGCTGGCGAACCAGGAGGCGGTTTCGGGCCAGAGGACGACGCCGGAGGGAGGAGTGTTTTCGGGGCAGGTGCGGTCAACCCACCCTGTCGCGTCAACAGCGCGCGACAAGGTTGGAGCACTCACACCCAGTTTCGGCATGCCGGTGAAAGCGGACGTGCAGGTGAGCTGGGCCTGCTGGATCAGCCAGGCGACGCTGCCGTTCCAGCGGGTGCCGTGCCAGGATTGGTCGGACTCAACATTATTGTTGGGCTGGAGGAGGACGGCGTACGCCGAGGTGAGGCTGGGCGGAAGGGAAATGAAGGCTCCGCAGGAAAGGATGGCGGCGGTTAGAACGCCGACGGCTCCGGCGATGAGGCGCGTCCGGCGTGCGGGCGCGAGGAAGGCAGCGGCGAGAAGCGCGTTGACGGCGATGAGGACGAAGGTGATGCCGTAGACACCGGTCCATGGCGCGAGCCGTGTGAGCCAGAGGTTGTTGATCTGGGAGTAGCCGAACTGATCCCAGGGGACGGAAGTAATGCGGGCGGCGGCGAGGTCGAGGGCGGCCCAGAGAAAAGGAGCGAGGATCAATGCCGGGATCAGGCCGAAGCGGCGGCGGAAGAAGGCGAGGATGAGGCCGAAGAGTCCGAAATAGAGGCCGAGGACGGCGGAAAAGAGGAAGACGATGCCCGCGGATCCGAGGGGCGGAACGTGACCGTAGAGGCGCATGGTGCGGTAGATCCAGTAGCAGTTCAGGATGTACCAGAGGAGTCCGCAGAGATAGCCAGTGAGCGCGGCGCGGCGGAGATAGCGCGGGTGGGCGGCGTTGCGGGCGGCGAGGAGGGCCCGGAGCAACGGAACCAGGGCGATCCAGGCGAGGATCGGCTGCCAGGGACGCTGCGGACCGGCGACGGGAAAGCAGAAATCAAGAAGGACGGACGAAATGAGGGCGAGCACCAGCCCAGGCCAGAGAGCGGAATGGTCCGACTGCGCTGCGTGCAGGGATGGAGTAACAAAAGTGGTGGCTCCTGCGACATTATCGGAGCAGGTTTCGTCTCTGGATTTACGGCTTCGATTCGGGTCATGAGACCCATGTTGGTTGCGGGTCCCATCGGTCTCATATTTGGGAGGGGGCATTGACGAGACCGGTATTAGTCCTTGCCGATGAGCTCGTGGAGATCCTCAGCAAAGCTGATAATGATGACGAGGAGAGAGCCGCCGATGCCGATGAAGAAGAGCCAGGTAGCGACAGTCATGGCGGCATGGGCGAGAGGCAGCACAAAAGAATTGTAAATCAGAGATGAAGCAGTCAGGGATGAAGCGGCTGGCGATGAGACGGTTAGCGGTGAGGCGGGCAGCGGAGAGACTGTTCAGCGGTGAGGCAGTCAGCCGGTCTGTGGTGCGAGAAATGTCGTGGATCGTCGAGGATACGCATGCTAGGATGAGGCATTCGAGCCGGAAATTTCTGGGATTTTGAGGGGTGATGAGCGAAGGCGTATCCATTGCCGTAGTGGGATCGGGCTACGTAGGCCTGGTCGCCGCGGCGTGTTTTGCGGAGATCGGGCACCGTGTGGTGTGCGTGGACAATGACGAAGCCAAAGTGCGGATGCTGCACGAGGGCGGCGTGCCGATCCATGAGGAGTATCTGCCCGAGCTGCTGAACCGGCATCGGGCAAACCGGGTGGAGTTCACGAGCGATCTGAAGGCGGCGACGCAGGGTGCTCAGGCAATCTTCATTGCGGTGGGAACGCCGCAGAGCGAGACGGGCAGCGCGGATTTGTCGTACGTGGATGCAGTCGCGAGCGAGATCGCGCGGTCGATCGACGACTACAAAGTGATTGTGGAGAAGAGCACAGTCCCGGTCTACACGAACGAGTGGATCCGGAGGGTGCTGGAGCGGAACGGCGTGCCGCAGGAGCTGTTCGACGTGGCGTCGAACCCGGAGTTTCTGCGCGAAGGCACGGCGGTGACGGATTTTCTGCATCCGGACCGGATTGTGCTGGGAGCGGAAACGGAACGTGCAGTCACGGTGCTGCGGGCGATTTACGAACCGCTGACCTCCGGGGCCTATTATCGGATGCACCATGCCGTGCCAGGAGCGCGGACGCCGGATGATCCGCCGCCGATGCTGCTGACGACGACCCAGGCGGCGGAGATCATCAAGCACGCGTCGAACGCGTTTCTGGCGACGAAGATTTCGTTCATCAACGTAGTGGCAAACATCTGCGAGGCGGCAGGAGCGGACGTCCAGGACGTGGCGCGCGGCATGGGAATGGACAGCCGCATCGGACCGAAGTTTCTGCGGGCCGGGATCGGCTACGGCGGATCGTGCTTTCCCAAGGACGTGGCGGCGTTCCGCCATGTCGCGGAACAGATGAACGTGGACTTCGGGCTGCTGGAAGAAGTGGAGAAGATCAACGGAGAGCAGAAGCGGCGATTCTTCCAGAAGGTGCGGTCGGCGCTGTGGACGTTCCGGGGGAAGAAGATCGCGGCGCTGGGATTGGCGTTCAAGGGCGGGACGGACGATATTCGCGAGTCGCCGGCGCTGGAGATTGTGGAACTGATGCTGCGCGAGGGCGCGCTGGTGCGGGCGTACGATCCGGCGGCAGCGGCACGGGCAAGCGAGATGATTCCGTCAGGGCCGCAGATGCAGTATGTGGACGATCCGTACGAGGCTGCCCAGGATGCGGACGCGGTGGTGATTCTGAACGACTGGCAGGAGTTTGCAGACCTGGATCTGGAGCGGCTGCGCGCTGCGCTGCGCTACCCGATCGTGGTGGATGGGCGGAATCTGTTCGATCCGGCCGTGATGGCCGCGCAGGGATTCACGTATCTGAGCGTGGGGCGTCCTGGAGCGAATTCGGTCGCGATGCGAGCACGGCAAAGGGTACGAGTGCTTCGGCATACCGCAGACGGTTGCGCTAGAGCGAAACCAGCGAAGGTGTATCTCAGAGCCGCAGTCCTCGACGCGGCTTTCCGCCCAAGAAACCGGGGCCCCTGGCACGCCTGAAGCTGGCGTGCTGGGGTGGAAAAAAGCCGCACTGAACCGACCTTAAAAAGACACAGCATCGCTGGTTTTGCTCTAGGGCTGCGATATCACGAGCTCCCAGAATCGGGAAGGCGCCCATGTCTGCGCAATCGTCGGCACCGTAACTTACGGCGGTTCCAGAGCTGGCGTACCCATTTGAGGATCGCACACTGCCGCTGCTCGCTTTGCTCGCGTCGACTTGCTTCCCGGGGCCTCGGGGTGCAGCAACCTCGGAACCGCTTCAGCCGCCGAGGCGGACGAGCTGTTCGGCCTCGACGCGGGGGCCGAGGATGGAGACCCTCGGGACTTGGCCGCGCGCCATGGCAACTTCGTCGCACTTGTAGAGGCGCGGGCAGTTCTGGCAATCCTTGAAGATTTTGTCGGGCAGGGCAGCGCGATCCTCGACCTCGCGGAATCCGTAACGGAAGAAGAAGTCGGGTATACGGGTGAAGAGACAGACGCAGCCGACGCCGTGGTCTTCAGCTTCGGCGAGGAGAGCCTGGAGCAGCTCGCCGCCGACGCCGTGGCTTTTCGCTTCGGGCCGGACGACGATGGAGCGCACTTCGGCGAGATGCGGGCCGTAAAGGTGCAGCGCGCCGCAACCGAGAAAGATGCCGCCTTCGGATTCGGCCACGGTGAAGTCGCGGACGTTCTCGCAGATCTCGGCGAATGGCCGGCGAAGGAGCGTGCCGTCGAAGGAGAGACTGTTGACCAGCTCGTAGATGTTGGTCGCGTCCTGGAGACGGGCCTTACGCACGCGCATGGTTCGCCTCCGGTTGATCTGGTTCGTCGCGCAGTGCGACGGAGCCGTAGCGCGCGACCAGAGCCTGGACGCGGGACTGCGCATCGGCGAGAGCGGCGCGAACGCGATGACGCGCGGTGCCGCCGAGAACGTCGTGGCAGTCGAGGGTGGCTTCGAGGGTGATGGCGGCGAAGAAATCGTCGGCAAACTCGGGGCCGAACCGGCGCAGCTCGTCGAGCGAGAGATCGCCGAGCTCGCACTTTTTGTCGAGACAGTAGCGGACGGCGTTGCCGATCTTCTCGTGCGCCTTGCGGAAGGGCACGCCCTTGTGAACGAGATACGTGGCGGCGGCCATCGCGTTGAGGAATCCGGATTCGCAGGCGGATCTCATGCGGTCGGTGCGGAAGACAAGCGCGGCGGTGAAAGGCGCGAGGACCGATAACATTTTGTGGGCCTCGCCGGAGGCGGCGAAGACCGGCTCCTGGGTTTCCTGCATGTCCTTGTTGTAGGCGAGGGGCAGGCCCTTGAGCAGGAGGGTGACGGTCTCGGCTGCGCCGTGGATGCGGCCGACTTTGGCGCGAACGAGTTCGGTGAGATCGGGGTTCTTCTTCTGCGGCATGGCGCTGGAGCCGGTGGAGAAAGCCTCGGGGAGATCGACAAAGCCGAACTCGGCCGTGGCGAAGAGGGTAATTTCTTCGGCGAAGCGGCTGGCGTGGAGAGCGAGCAGCGTAAGCGCGTTCAGGTATTCGAGGACGAAATCGCGATCGGAGGTCGCGTCCATGGAGTTGGCGGTGGGCGCGGTGAAGCCAAGCTCGCGAGCGGCGAGATTGCGGTCGAGGGCAAGCGTAGCGCCAGCGACGGCTCCCGAGCCAAGCGGGCAGTAATTCAGGCGCGCGATGCAATCTTCAAGACGCGAGGCGTCGCGCAGGAGCATTTCAACGTAGGTCAGCAGCCAGTGGGCGACGAGAACGGGCTCGGCACGCTGGAGATGCGTGTAGGCGGGCATGACGGATTCGCCGGCGGACTGCGCCTGGGCGACGAGTTCCCGTGCCCACGCGGCCAGATGGGCCAGCAAGACCTGGGCGCGGAAGCGAATGTACAGGCGCAGATCGGTAGCGATTTGCTCGTTGCGGCTGCGGCCGGTGTGCAGCTTGAGGCCGAGGTCTCCGATAGCTTCGGTGAGGCGCAGCTCGACGAAGTGGTGGATATCTTCAGCGTCAAAACCGATGGGCTCGGGCGTGTGAGGCGGATCGCTCAGTCTGTGCGATTGTTGGATGAAGCGCTTCGCGATGCCGTTGAGTCCGGTGACGATGGCAGAGTGCTCGGTGTCAGTGAGGATGCCGGCTGCGCTCAAGGCGAGCGCGTGCGCCTTGCTGGCAGCAATCTCTTCGCCGAGAAGCTGGCGATCGAAACGGATGGAGCGCTGCCACAGGTCGAAGAAGGGATCGGGCGCCGCGCGAAAGCGGCCAGACCACATTTTTGTGGGTTGGTCGGTCATACCGTCTCCTCGCCCTTGGCGGTCCCGCTGTTGAGTTGGGGCATTTCCGAGCCTTTGCTGAGGGTGATGAGGCCGCTCTCGGCGTAGGTCATCAGCTTGGCGCGGGTGTCGGTGATGTCGAGATTGCGCATGGTGAGCTGGCCGATGCGGTCGCGCGGGGAGAAGACGGAGTCGGTCTTCTCCATGCTGAGGCGCTCGGGGTGGAACGTGAGATTGGGCGACTCCGTATTCAGGATGGAATAGTCGTTGCCGCGACGCAGTTCCAGAGTGACCTGGCCGGTGACGGGGCTGGCGACCCAGCGCTGCGCGGATTCGCGCAGCATGATGGCTTGGGAATCGAACCAGCGTCCCTGATACAGCAGGCGGCCGAGCCTGCGGCCGTTCTCGCGGTACTGCTCGATCGTGTCCTCATTGTGAATGCCGGTGATGAGGCGCTCGTAGGCGATGAAGAGCAGGGCGAGACCGGGCGCCTCGTAGATGCCGCGGCTTTTGGCCTCGATGATGCGGTTCTCGATCTGATCGCTCATGCCGAGGCCGTGGCGGCCGCCGATGCGATTGGCTTCGAGAAACAGCTCGACGGGATCGCGGAATTCTGTTCCGTTGAGGGCAACGGGGAAACCTTCTTCAAAGTGGATAGCGACTTCTTCGCGGCGGACGTCGACGTCGTCGCGCCAGGAGGCGACGCCCATGATGGGATCGACGATGCGGATGCTCGAAGAGAGCAGCTCCAGGTCTTTGGCTTCGTGGGTAGCACCAAGGAGGTTGGAGTCGGTGGAGTAGGCCTTCTCGGCGGACATTTTGTAGCCGAAGCCGGAACGCTGCATGAAGGCCGACATTTCGGCGCGGCCGCCAAGCTCGTCGATGAAGAGTGGGTCGAGCCAGGGCTTGTAGACCTGGAGGCGGGGATTGACGAGCAGACCATAGCGGTAGAAGCGCTCGATGTCGTTGCCCTTGAAGGTGGAGCCGTCCCCCCAGATGTTGACGCCGTCTTCCTTCATGGCGGTGACGAGCATGGTGCCGGTGACAGCGCGGCCAATCGGGGTGGTGTTGAAGTAGGTGACGCCGGCGGTGGAGATGTGGAAGGCGCCGGACTGCAGAGCGGCAATGCCTTCGCGGACGAGCGGGCCGCGGCAGTCGATGAGGCGGGCGTTCTCTGCGCCGTATTCGAGGGCTTTGCGCGGGATGGCGTCGTAGTCGGATTCGTCGGGCTGGCCGAGGTTGGCCGTGTAAGCCCAGGGACGAGCGCCCTTCTGCTTCATCCAGTGCAGCGCGGCACTGGTGTCGAGGCCGCCGGAAAAAGCGATGCCGACCTTTTGGCCTGCGGGCAGAGATTCGAGAATGACAGACATTCGTATTATCCGTTCCTTATCAATCGCCGGGCCCAAAGGCCCACTTCTTCCAGACTACTGTTCCTGACCTCAGGGCCGGGGCTACCTCTGTATCGTTATGCCTTGTTGCCGGCGCCGAGGAGCATGAGGAGCAGAGCTTTCTGTGCGTGCATGCGGTTCTCGGCCTGATCGAAGACGACAGACTGCGGGCCGTCCAGCACCGCGTCGGTGACTTCGGCGTTGCGGTGCGCGGGCAGGCAGTGCATGAAGACAGCGTTCGGCGACGCGTGCGCCATCAGCGCCTCGCTCACCTGATACGGCTTGAAGATGGGTGCGCGCCTGGTGGCTTCGTGCTCGAAGCCCATCGAGGTGCAAACGTCGGTGTAGATGGCGTCCGCGTCTTTGACGGCGGCGATGGGATCGTTGACCAGCGCGATGTGCGAGCCGGTAACGTTGGAGATGGCGCGAGCCTGCGCGACGATGTCCGCCTTTGGCGCGTAGTTGCGTGGCGTGCCGATGGTGCAGTGCGCGCCGAGGAGAGCCGCGGTGAGCATGAGGGAGTGGCAGACATTGTTGCCGTCGCCGACGTAGGTGAAGTGGAAGCCGCGCAGGTTGCCGAAACGCTCCTGGAGGGTCATGAAGTCGGCGATAGCCTGACAGGGATGCTCGAGGTCGCTGAGCGCGTTGATGACGGGAACGGCGGCGTACTGCGCCATCTCCGTGATGGTGTCGTGCGCGTAGGTGCGCAGGACGATGACGGAGACCCAGCGTTCGACGTTGCGGGCGATGTCGGCGATGGATTCGCGCTCACCGAGGGGTGATTGCGTCTGATCGACGAAGACGGCCGCGCCGCCAAGGGTGTTGATGGCGGTCTCAAACGTGAGGCGTGTGCGCAGAGAAGCTTTCTCAAAGAACATCACCATCTGCTTCGCGTCGAGTGCCCAGCGGAATTGAGCAGGCTCGCGCTTGACCCGATGCGCGAGCTGCAGGATCGCGTCGAGTTCGCCGGGGGTGAGATCGGCGACGGAGCAAAGATCGCGCCCGGCGAGGGATTCGCACGGATTGATGGAGTCGAGTTCCTGGACTAAGACTGGCTTACCTGCCACTGTGGGTTCCTCCCGCTGTTGGGGTCGCCGCGGCGAACGCAGATTCACTGAGAATTTCGCTGAGGGCGTCGACGGCCGCGTCCACATGCTCGCGCTCGAGGATGTAGGGCGGCAGAAAACGCAGGACGGTTTCGCTGGTGCGGTTGATGAGGATGCAGCGGCGCATCATCTCCGCCAGAACGTGTTTGGCCAGATCGGCGGAGTCGAGCTCGACAGCAAGCATGAGGCCGAGGCCGCGGACGTCGACGATGGAGGAATGGTTCTTCGCGAGCTGATCGAGCTTGCCGCGGAAATAAGTTCCGATGGAAGTTGCGTGATCGGGGAGATGGTCGCGCTCGATTGTGTCGATGACGGCGACGGCCACGGCGCAGGCCAGCGGTCCGCCGCCGAAGGTGGTGCCGTGCATGCCGGCATGGATGGCGCGGGCAGCTTCCTCGGTGCAGACGAGAGCACCGAGAGGAATGCCTCCGGCAAGGGGCTTGGCGAGAGTGACGACGTCGGGGAGAATCCCGTAATGCTGATAGGCGCACCAGCGGCCGGTGCGGCCCATGCCGGACTGAATCTCGTCGGCGATAAGCAGCGCGCCGGTGGAGCGGGTGAGGTCGCGCGCGGTCTCAAAAAATTCTGGCGAAATCGGCTGGATACCGCCTTCGCCCTGGAGGACTTCGACGAGGACGGCGCAGACGTCGGTGGAGAATTTCGCGCGGAGGTCGGCGACGTCGTTGAAACGGACGAATTCGACGCCGGGCATGACGGGCGCAAAGGGCTCGCGATATTTGTCCTTCCAGGTGGCGGCGACGGCGCCTATGGTGCGGCCGTGGAAGCTGTTTTCGAGAGCGAGAATTTTGGTGCCGAGGGGCACACCTTCGCTGCGGCGTAATCCGGCATAGGCGCGTGCGAGCTTAATGGCGGCCTCGTTGACCTCGGTGCCGGAGTTCGCGAAGAAGACACGGTCGAGGCCGGTGATGCGCGTGAGGCGCGCGGCGACGGCGGCCTGGCCCTCGTGGTAATAGAGGTTGGAGACGTGGATGAGCTTGCGGCTCTGCTCGGCAATGGCATGCTCGATGGCGGGGTGCGCGTAACCGAGGGCATTGACACCGATGCCGCTGAGGAGGTCGAGATAGCGGGTGCCGTCCTCGGCGATCAGATACATACCTTCGCCGCGTACGAAGAGCAGGGGATTGCGGTCGTAGGTGCCGAGCAGGAGCTTCGATTCAGCCTCGCGCAGAGAGATCAGAGCGCAGAGCGCAGAGCTCAGGCCGTCCCGCACGGGGCCGCCAGCACAGGGATTCGAGGTCAGAGTTTTTGCATCAATGCCCATGTCATTTTTCCTGTTTCTTCAGCAAGAGTCTCTACGGCGTGCCGCAAAGGTTCCTTTCCAAAGCCAAGCTGTCCGGCGATCACCAACTGAGTTTGCAGCTCGAGAACCGAGCCGCGAGCTATTCCGATGAATTGCCGGAACTCTCCTTTGGAAGCACGGCCGTAGCCCTCAGCGATGTTGCTCGCGACAGAGACTGCGGCGCGACGCAACTGCGATGTAAGACCGTACAGTTCCGCGCTCGGAAAATCCGCAGTGAATTTGTAGATCGCCACCGAGAGCTCAATGGCGCGCTGCCAGACCTTCAGGTTGCGGTAAGCCCCCGGAGTGTACGCGCTGGGGCCAGCCTTGTTGTCACCACTCGCTGTTCCGGGCTGAGTGCTTTTTCTGAGCTCTGAGCTCTGCTCTCTGATTTCTGTTCTCATGCCACCATCACCTCCGTGCCGTGGGGGATGCGGGCGTTGCAGAGGTCGGGCAGGAGCTCGGCTTCTTTCGCGGGCAGGATGCGGACGCGCTTGACGCCGTTGAGCAGGGCTTCGCGGCAGGCGCTGAGCTTGGGCAACATGCCGCCCTTGATGACTTCCTGCGCCGTGAGCGCGGGAATCTGATCGAGGGAGAGCCAGCGCATCACGGAGCCATCGGCGGCGAGCACGCCGGGGACGTCGGTGAGGAAGACGAGGGCGTCGGCCTGGCAGGCGCCGGCGCAGGCGGCGGCCATCTCGTCGGCGTTGATGTTGTAGTACTCGCCGTCGAAGCCTAAAGCGATACTTGAGATCACGGGGACAGCGCCCATTTGCCAGATGGCTTCGAGCCAGCGCGGATCGGCGGCGGCGATTTCGCCGACGAAGCCAAGGTCGGGGGCGGTGCGCTTTTTGCGCGCGCGAAAGACGAGGCCGTCGCCTCCGGAAAGACCGACGGCAGGCTGGCCGTGCGAGCCGAGCGCGGCGACGAGGGCTTTGTTGACGCCGCCACCGAGGACCATGAGTGCGGTGTCGCGGGTTTCGGCGTCTGTGACGCGCAGGCCGGCGACGAACTCGCTCTGTTTGCCGAGCTGCTGGAGGGTGCGGGTGAGCTGGACGCCGCCGCCATGGACGACGGCGACCTGGTTGCCGTCCTTGGCGAGCACGGCGATGGCCTGGGCGCATTGATGGAGAAGCTCGGGATTCTCGAGCGTAGCGCCTCCGAGTTTGACGACGAATTTCATGCGAGACCTCGAACGGAGCCCGGAGCACAGAGCGCAGAGCTCAAAAAACGTACGGTTCTCATGCGAGGCCTTCGCTTTCCTGGAAGCCGAGCATGAGGTTGAGGTTCTGCACCGCCTGACCGGCAGCGCCCTTCAGCAGATTGTCGAGACACGAAACGATGACGCAGCGGAGGCCATCGGCGGACAGCTGGAAGCCGATGTCGCAGAAATTGGTGTGCACGGAATACTGGATCTGCGGCAGATGGCCGGCCGCGAAGATGCGGACGAATGGGCTCTCGGCGAAAAACCTGCGGTAGAGAGATTCGATGGTGGCGGGTTGCTGCGGCTCGCGGAACCAGACGTAGAGGGTGGAGAGGATTCCGCGGGGGATGGGCAGCAGATGCGGCGTGAAGACAATCTGGTCGGGCGAGAGCGAGAGCTGCTCCAGCAGTTCGCCGGTATGGCGATGGGCGAAGACGTTGTACGCGGAAAGATTGTCGGCCGCGTGCATGAAGTGAGTCTTCGCGGTGGGAGCTTTGCCCGCGCCGGAGACGCCGGATTTGGAATCGCAGACGATGCCGCGGGTGGTGTCGACCCAGCCGGCGGAGACGAGTGGCTTGAGAGCGAGGATGATCGAGGTCGCGTAGCAGCCAGGATTGGCGACGAGCAGCGCGTGGCGAATCGCGTCGCGATGCAGCTCGGGCATGCCGTAGATGGCCTGGGTCTGGATGGCCGTGGCGACGGAAGAGCCTTCGTCGGAGAATTTGTAGACGGCGCGGTTGGCGGGCTGCTCAAGGCGCCAGGCGCCGCTGAGATCGATGACGCGGAGCCCGTGATCGAGGGCGTGGGGAACAAGCTCACGGGACTGCTCGTGCGGCGTGGCAAGGAAGAGAACCTGGACGCCGCGGTCGCGGAGGAGATCCCAGGAGAAGGGCTCGATCTGGAGCGAGCCGGCGCCGTTATTGTCGAGGAGCTGCGGATGCAGAGCGGTGAGCCGCTCCGGCGCGGAGTCGGGCCGGCCGAGGAAAACAGGCGCGGTTCCGCTGAAGCGAGGATGGCGCAGGAGGAGTCGTGCGAGCTCCATGCCGGCGTAGCCGGAGACGCCCAGGATCGCCACAGGGCTCAGAGCACAGAGCTCAGAGCTCAGAGTTTTTGGAGCAAAGCCCATGTCATCTTTCCCGTTTCTTCTGCAAGGTTCTCTGTCGATGTCATTTCTAGGCTGTTGCCAAATCCAAGTTCTTTCGCGATGACCAGTTGTGTCTGGAGTTCGAGCACAGAGCCGCGGGCCATCCCAACAAACTGGCGAAACTTACCTTTGGACGCCCTGCCATACCCCTCGGCAATGTTGCTGGCGACGGAAACAGCCGCCCGACGGAGCTGGGAGGTCAGGCCAAATCGTTCGTCGGTGGGGAACTGGCCGGTCAGTTTGTACACCGCGACTGATAGCTGGATGGTGTGCGGCCAAATCTTCAGATCCTGATATGACTTTCCCATTTGGCCCTCTATCTTTCTGAGCTCTGAGCCCTGAGCTCTGATTTCTGAATTCATCGGATCATGCGCTCCAGTTTTTCGGAGAGGATGGTCGCCTTTTTGGTGTCGGGGCAGACGATGAGGATGGTGTCGTCGCCGGCCAGTGTGCCGACCACTTCGCCCCAGGCCTCATGGTCGATGGCGAGGGCGACCGGCTGCGCGGCGCCGCTGATCGTGCGCAGGA